>JBLIOK010000210.1:0-4922 GCA_047639735.1 Candidatus Krumholzibacteriia bacterium
GCCCAACTCAAAAGCGACATGACAAGCAAAACCAACAAAATGAATTTTCCAAAAAATGTCGAATCGTTGACCAAATCGATCAGCTCACCTGGGCCAAGCACCGCCAACATAGGCGTCAGGCTTCCCAAAGCGGCGATCGACACCGTAGCCGGCAGAACGATCATGGGTTCTCCTCAGAGACTTGGAGTTGTTAAAGCGGGGATACGGCCACGCTCCATCAAGGCCGGATCCGGACGGGCGTCCTTGCCCACCAACAGACCCCGAATGGGGCCAGATCATTTATGCGTAACGAAGCACTAAAATGTTTCAGTGTTCGGAATTTCTACTGAAAACACCCGGCAGAGTTCCCAAATGGGGTGAGAAAACTTACCGCCAAGAAAAACTGATTATCAAGACAATCAACCGCGTTCTTCACAAACCTTCAAAGAGAAGGCATCATTAAAATTGAACTTGTCGATAAAGTCGCTTAACGAATCTTGATTGCGCTTCTTCAGCAAGCCCTCATCGACCAAATGAAACACGATGCGGCCAAAATCGAGGGTGCTATTAACGCCCCACGCATTGAACACATCGCCGGCCATTACGCCATAGCGGTCTTGTCCAAGGCGCCGGATCCAATCGAGCAATCCTTCGCCACTTACATGGCCTGGTTCATCCTGCGAGGTCATCGCCGTTTCTAAACTTTCCAACACGAAAAAATAGGCCTCTGCCCGGTAGACGCTGCGGTCTGTCGCCATTTTTCTAATGGTTTTCACCAAATCCGGATCGGTCGTCATTCACGGCTCCTTGGTCTTCTCAGGCTATTTTTCGAGTGTCTGCATTGTAAAGTATTAGCCTTTGATGTCAACATATCATGCATTTTCGCCTTCTGATCACGAAATACTCAACAGGCTTCACATAATGTACACCCTTAGCTGTCTATTAAAAGCCGTTCGTATAACGCAAGATACTGCTCAACAATTCGTGAGGTTGCGAATTTTGTGACCGTGACTTCGCGTGCTTGGCCTGTCATTTCCTGCTGTCGTACCGGGTCTTGCAGGACTTCCAGAACAGCCTCGGTCATCCCCCGTATATCAGAAGGCTCTCTCAGGTACCCGTTCACTCCATCTTGAATAAACTCCGAGGCTCCCCCTTGGTTAGTGACGACAGGCACAACACCACAGGCGATCGCTTCGAGGGCGACGAGGCCAAAACTTTCGTGCAAAGAGGGCAGCAAAAGAACATCAGCCACGGGCAAGATGGTTTCCAGATTATCCATATGCCCAAGGAATTCGACGTGGTCTGAGAGATCCGCCTCCTCCACCAGTTGCCTAATTCGGGGCATTTCCGGGCCTTCCCCAATAAGCAACAAACGAGCGGAATATTTTGCGCGTACTGCCGCAAACACCTCTATCACCGCTGGTGTGTTTTTGACCGCGCGAAAGTTGGATGCATGCACCAGCAACTTCTCGCCTTCTGGCGCAAAACGCGAACGCAACTCGGTCACATCGGCCGGTGCAAATACTCGCGTATCCACAAAATTCGGTATCACTTCAATACTGTCACCAACCCCAAATACCCGCAGTGTCTCAGACCGCAAAAAATGAGAAACCGCTGTCACCGCATCGCTTTGTTCAATAACAAACTGGGTGATGGGAAAAAACGAGGGCTCTTTACCGACCAGAGTAATATCAGTACCGTGCAGAGTCGTCACGACCTTGAGCCGGTCGCGCCCCACCATTTCCCGGGCGAGATAGGCACTGGCCGCATGAGGAATAGCGTAGTGCACATGGAGAATATCGAGGTCGCACCGCGTCGCCACTTCGCTCATCGTGGTGGCCAGGCTGAGCGTGTATGGCGAATGCTGAAACACGGGATATTGTGGCATGTCCACGGGATGATAAATAATGTTCTCATGGTATTTGCGTAACCTGAACGGCAATTCGCTCGAGATAAAATGCACTTCACAACCAAGGCGCGAAAGATGTAGCCCCAGTTCTGTGGCGACCACGCCGCTGCCGCCTTGGCTGGGATAACAGGTTATCCCAACGGTTGGTAATTTTGAGCGATTCATCCCGTCCAACTCTCGGTAGGCAGATCATCAACTACAGGGCATTGCACAACGGTGATTGCTTCGGCCAATTCGACGCCAGAATCCCAGCCCAAGGCCTTGGCCCGCCGCTCAATCTTGTCCAAAAAGCTAGGGTCATTGATCATGGTCGCAGTGCGTTGAGATTGTCGCTGTAATTGGCTTTGATAGCAGTCAATGGCCGCCATCTTAGCGGACCATGTTGTGCTCACGTCAAAAATGAGATCTGGCCGATCTCCTTCGCCACAAACCGCGCCATTGCTGGCAACGGCCCACCGGTCGACAGCTGCGGGCAAGGCTTCTCCACCAGGCCACAGATGATGCGCTGCTAACTCGGGTTGCCAACCTCGAAGCCGCGCCATGAACAAGGCTTTCTCGACTAACCCGGGGGTTTCAATGTGGTCTGGGTGACGAGCTGGATTGGGAGCCGTCACCACCCACCGTGGGCACAAACGGCGCAATAGCGCCACCACTTGCCCGACGTGATGTTGATCGGTGCGGTCGACAAAGCCGTCGGGCAATTCCAATTGCAGGCGTCCAGCTAGGCCCAATATCTTTGACGCCTCAAAGGCTTCTTGCCAACGCTCATCAACAGTCGCATTGGTGGCGATTTCACCGCGCGTCAAATCCGCGACCCAAACCTTGCGCCCCTGGTTCGCCAACAGGCGCAAGGTTCCGCCGAGCGCAATTTCCGCATCGTCAGTGTGCGGGGAAATGACCAAAAGGTCGCAACGGGATTCGTTCGAATTGATCACCAAGACACCTTTCCGTTTTTTGCCACAATGGCGAACTGTTGCCAAGAATTTTCAGCGCCGCCATCGAGGTGCAGGCCGGCGGTGTTCAAAATCGCAGGCACCAACCCACCTCCCCAAATGTCCAGCGCACTCAACCATCCCAAGGCCCGTTCCTGACTTTGTCCATGAGGTGCTATCCAAGGCGGTAGATCAGAAAGTGAAGTCGCTCTTTGGCGTTTACTCTCGTCACTCAACATGGCCAAAACACCTTTACGAAAGCGTCGTGATCGCGCTTCGGACATTGAGACCGCACGTTCTTCAGGCACCTGTAAATCATCGACCAAGACGTCGTGCATTTTTTTTTGTGCTGCCGCAACAATCTCATCCGACAACGCGTTGATTTGTGGATCTGCGGTCGTTGATTCCGCCTTCACCATTTCCATAGCATGAGCAAGTTTGTTATTGCTGTCCGAGCTGGGTGGAGAAATCCAAGCACTCAACCGAGGAACCAGCGGACACCGTGGCACCTCCATCGCTTCATAGACGGGGACCAACTGACGCAGATATGCCTGCTCACTTGGCCCGACCACAACGCCAGACGGTTCCAATAACCAATCCTGCACCAAGCTGCGCAACATCACACCGGGTCGGACGTTGAGCCAGGTCTCTGGCTTGGGCGCATCGATTGACAATCTATTTCTCTTTGAGTCTTTGATTTCAAACAAACTGTTGGCCAAAGAGCGTTCGTTGATTTGGGCATGATAGCCTGCGTTGCGCAGAGCTACCCCTTCTTCGGTCGCCAGTTGCATCAGTTTTGGCCGCGATTCCCAAACTTTTTCATAAAAGGGACTCGCAATGTCGTGAAGCCGTTCGTCGTTGCCTCTAATAATGACCAAGTCGGTTTCAGAAAATATCGATTCGATCAAGTCTGCTTGACCGATACCCCAGGTTTTATCGCTATCAATGCTGCTCTGAAGAACCTGCAGCAAACGAGCGACGACGTTGTCACAACCTGATTCATTACCTTGCAACGCCGACAGCACGGGAACTGCCCAGACTTCAGGGGCAACGTCTGAGAGGACCGCGCGTTGAGTTGTGGTTTCATTCAAGCGATCGCGTGCAGGTGAGCGCCATAATTGGCTCAGATTCGTATTCCAACCACACGGTGCCAAAGCTTCCGCCAAATCATCGTCGTCATCTCCCGACCAAAAAACGGGCACGGTCGGTTGGTCCGTCGCACTGAGTCTTTTGGCCAACTCAACGGCAGTCGCAATTTTATAGATCGTCAAAAGGGGGCCACCAAGAAACCCCGGCTGCTGGCCTGTCACCACAACATTGGGCCCAGTTTTTAGACCTTGCATGCGCTTCGGCAGTTTATCAGCAAAAATATTTTGTCGCCAAAGCGGTGCAACATCGTCGCGCTTGCTTGATTCTCTGACCCTAGCAAGTTCCGAGGCCGCGCTCGATGACCCGAACGCTGGCTCTCCATTAAGCCACGCACTGTGCAAACTTCCAGCAGGAAATACTCCAGCCAATGGCCCAGTAACTTGCACCTCAAATCCCATGGCGGGACACCTCTTCTTTTTGGTAGACCAATATCCACCGTTTGCCTTCGCCCAACGGCAAACCGTCATAACTGCCAGCGCTGGCAACTCGCGTCATGCTCGCTGAAGCAGCCATTTCATCGAGTTCGGATAGACTGAACAACTGGACTTGTTCAGTATACGTCAGTCCGGATCCTGGCACACCAATGCGTTCGGCGGCCGCCTCGAAGCCTGCCAGAGCACTCAACTCCACCCGCTTCGTAACTTTATTGCCACCAGTCACAAAGCGTCGCGTTTCTTTGACTTGCAGACAATCGATCTCACGAAGCCTTGCACGAGGTTCGCCATCGCCCAGTTCAGCCAAAACCAAGTCGCTGTTAAGATAGTCCAAAAACCAGTGCCCGCCCGCCACCAGTACTCGCCCTATTTCAGCAACCGGCGCGGTGTTAGCGGCGGTGTCATTAAAGTATCCAAAAGCAGTGAACAGGCTGAGCACGCTGCCAAATGTTGAGGAAGCGAATGGCAAGAGGCGCATATCTCCTCGCACCAAGTTGAGGGGATCATCCGTTGCTCTTT
>JBLIOK010000211.1:0-4897 GCA_047639735.1 Candidatus Krumholzibacteriia bacterium
ACGGGCAAGCTGTGGCTGTCCGCCAGGCGTCGCACAAAACGGCGGCAGGCGCGGGTTGGCACACCACCCATGGAGATCAGGATGCAGTTGGACGAGCGCCAGTAGTTGTGTTTGACCAAGCGTTGGAACATACCGGCGGTCTCGATGCACAGAATGAACTGAGCGCCGGTCTCAAACTTGAGATCTTCCACTGAAATGGGAATGGAATAGGCGCCGCTGCCGAACTTGGTGCAATCGATGCGCAGCTCTTCGTCCGTGTCGCGATCTTTGTCGATGACCACAAGTTCGCCGGCTACGTCGCCGCCTTTTTCTTCGGGCACGAAACCAAGCTGCTCACGATTGACGCCGAAAAAGGCCTCGACATCTTCCATCACAGTATCGGATTCAGGTTGTTCTTTAAAACGCGCATCTTCCCAGTTTTTGGAGACGTAGTAGGCCTCTCGCTTGGTGGCGATGTCGTCGGTTTCGATCAGCTCTTTGGAGAGCGCCATCATCTTCAGGGTTTGGGCGAAAGTCTTGACTGTATTAACGGTTAGGGTGCGCTCTTTCAGCTTGCCCTTGAGTTTAAAATAGCCTGTTTTCGAGTTGTAAGTCACGTTGGACAGCGAACGCAGCGGGAATTTCATGTTGGGTTTTTTGCCCAGCAAAATGTTTTGACGGATGCTGTTGGATTCGCTCTTGATCCGCCGCGCAACCGGCGTGGAAGTGGCTTTGCGGGTTGGCTCGACTTCTGCCTTGAGCCGAGGAGGCCCATCCGCGGCGCTCGCCTTTTTAGCCGTGATTTTCTTGGCGGCTGCTTTTTTAGGAACTGCCGGATTGGCCCCAAAGCCCAACTCGCCCTGACCAGCAGATGGCTCTTTCTCCGCGGCCTTTTTGCCGGTCGTTTTCTTTTTTGCCGTCTTCTTCTTAGCCAATGGAAACCTCGTCTTTTCTTAAAGCTTGCGGCTGCGTTCCAGGGTGTCGGTCAAGGTCGCGATGACCTCTTCTTTTTCGGCGTCGCTGATCAACAGGATTTCCTGCAACGCTTCGCCAATATGCGGGATGTATTTTTGGATGTAGCCCTGCTTCTTGAGGGCGTCTTTTTCGCGAGCCTGCCGGCGCACGTAGCGTCCGAGTTGGCGTCCGGCTTCTTGCAAGGCCAGGCGCATTTCTTTGATGATTTCAGGGTAGTGGGCCACGGCTTCCTTAGACTCGGAAGTGAACGGAACCCAAACCGATGCGATATGAATCAGCACAACCAGCGGCCCGGTGGGCAAGGCGCCTTTGCTTTGGGACAGGCCGTAGCTTTTCCAATTGGAGGACAACACCGCTTTGTGCACTCCACAAGCTGAAGCCTGGTATAAAAGCGGCACGCGATTGGCAAAGCGCATCACGGTGGCTAGTTCGTCACCCGGCAATTTTCCGCCGTAAGCCAAACCCACTTCGATTTGAAACGGGTTGCCTCGATAGACGGCAGCCGGTCGCGTGACGGAAGTGTAAAAGTCGGCTTCCACTCCACTCTTTAGTCCGGCCATAACCAGTTCTTCGCCAATGGGCGAGAGGCAACTGGTGGGCGGATTGGCGATCTTGGTTTCAGCGATGGCGTCCAACATGGCTTGAATGTCGGACTGGGTCATGCGCTTGGGGTGCTTGCGCGGCGAAAGATCTGCCGTCTCGATTATCTGCTCAGCAGTCTTGGCGCCTACGCGGCAAAATTCATCTTTCAAAAAGGCATTGATGTTGCGCGAGCTTGTGTCTTGCAGCATGCGGGCCAAAATGCCCAGCTCCACACCATAGGGGTGGGGCTTGATCTCGACTGCCTCGGGGGGCAGTTCTTCAGTCGAGTTGGGGTAGACGACTGTTTCGCCCTTAGGATTCTTGTAAGTCAGGTGAACATGCGGGTTCGCAACAGAGGTTTGCTCCAGATAATTATCAACCGAATGTTGCCCACGTTTGTAACTGCCAGTCAGCGTGATTTCAATGCGCGTGCCCTGCACCTTTTCCCAAATCGTCTCGTCACCCGATAAAATGTTAGGCTCGTTTTTCTTCATGTCCAATTGGATCTGGAACCGATAGGCAGGGGCTTCGGCGCTGATGCGGCTATATACGGTGACGGGTTGCCCTGTCGTCAATTGGCCATACATGCCAGCCGCAGATATACCGATACCCTGCTGGCCGCGGCTCTGCTTGAGCGAATGAAATTTGCTTCCGTAAAGCAGCTTGCCAAATATTTTGGGAATCTGCGCTTTGACGATACCAGGACCGTTGTCTTCGATGATGAGTTTGAAACGGTCTTCTTTGGCCGCCGAAGACGCGGCCGTCTTGTTGTTGCTCTTTTTCTGGGCACCTTCGCCGTCTTGGTCGGCCAACTCGAGTCCCAGATTGACCGGATTGTCGGGCCGTATCTCCACAAACAACACTGGCGGAATACCCGCTTCTTCGCAGGCGTCCAGGCTGTTATCGACCGCTTCTTTGATGGTCGTCAGCAGTGCCTTGGCCGGTGAATCGAAACCTAGCAAATGGCGATTTTTGGTGAAGAATTCGCTGATGGAAATGGCACGCTGATCGGCGGCCATCGACTCGGCATTCTTTTTCGATCGTGGTTTGCTATTGGTTCGTTGTTTACTTGGTGCGCCCATATATACCGGATGCCTTCCCCAAATGGAGTACGTATTGTGCTAGGCGCCAAAGTAGGTCATCGGCGAGGCCGCGGTCAACGGTAAAGGGACTTGAGGCCACCAAAAGATGTGCGCGAGGTGGGCACATTGGATTCGCAAGAGATTTGTAAGGTGTAGAGACTGCTGTCCATATCGTCCGGTTCACGGGGCGCGTCGACGGCAAAGTAGTAGGTGAGATCGGCGCCGCTCTCATTGGTCAACACCATCGTCTCGCCCAGCGAGGCCAGATTCTCATCCACATATTGCAAACAACTGGCGGTCTCGCTGCATTCGTCAAAAACCCAAAAATTCACATCCAGCCCGGGAGCCACATCCACGGTATTAACGGTGACCACTTCATCAGCAGGCAGGGTGATTTGGTACCAAATCTCGCCACCCTGTTTGGGAGCAGTGCCGCAGTCATACTCTTGAATCAGATTGGGTTTGCCAAATAGGGACTCCCCGACGATGGCCGGGGTGGCCGGAGTGCAGGAAAGAGGAGTCGCGTTCGCGCAGGCTTCGGTAGGGACGCCCAGCGGTTTGGTTTCAAGAGTCAGGGTGAAAGGGCCTTCTGCTGCACCAACTTGTGTGTCTGCATCGACGACCAAATAATAGATGCCTGGTGCCAGATCGATGCCAAACTCAACATTAGCGCCCACCAGACAAGAGTCGCTGTCGCAGTCGTTGAGCAGAAAAATGTCAAAGTCGATCTCAAGTTCTACCGAATCCGGCACATTTGTGGCGATGGTAGCGGACAGGCGCATGTCCGAGGCGAGGTTGAGGCGGTAGATAAACTCGGACCCCAATTCCGCCCAAGGCTGGCAAGGATAGCCGACGATTTGGTTGCCCCGGCCAGTGGTGCTGTCCGAGAGGGCTATCTGGCTGTTGACTAACAAGGTTAAAGAGTCAGGCGGCGAGCAGTCAAAAAGCACCTTGTTGTAGGTGTAGGTGGGGTCAGCTGGTTTGTCGACAGGGCCGCGATAAATGGCGGTCGCCCAAGCAGTCGAAGCCGTGGACACCAGCAACAGAATAGTGACAACCCACAGCAACAGATTGCGCGGCAAAGGTATGGAAAAACGCATGAGGGCAGGCGTCCCATCGGATATTCAGGGGAGTGAATAGTAGGCGGACCTTTTTGAGATCACGATCTGCTTATTCTAACACATCGACGGCATCTCGCCAATCTTGGCTTGCTGACAATGGCAAAGATGTGAAGATTACAGTTAACCCCATTCAAACATTGACGATGGTGTGAAGGAATATATTTTGCGAGTAGGCTAGCTGGCGTGCGGGACCCAATTTCTCCGCCCCAGATGGCATACTCACCCAAAGCAAGACAGCGAATTACGAGGAGCCCCGCCATGAGAGTCAATTTTGTCGACCTGAAAGCCCAATACAAGACTATAAAGCCCGAAGTTGACGCGGCGGTGCAAGGCATCCTCGAAAGCTGCGCCTTCATCAATTCGCGCTCTTTCGAGGCCGATTTCGCCGAATACATAGGAGCCAAACACTGTGTTGGCGTGGGAAACGGCACCGATGCGCTGTTTATGGCGATGCAGTGTCTGGGGCTGGGCAAGGGTGACGAAGTGATCACGGCTGCCAATACCTTTATTGCGACCGCCGAAGGCATCGGTTGGACCGGTGCGACACCTGTTTTTGTGGAAAATGAAGCGGGAAGTTACAATATCGACGCTTCGAAAATTGAAGCCGCGATCACAGACAAAACGAAGGCGATTGTACCTGTGCATCTGTACGGCCAACCGGCTGATATGGATGCCATTATGGCGATTGCGAAGAAGCACAACCTTCTGGTGATCGAGGATTGCGCCCAGGCTCATGGCGCGACCTACAAGGGCAAGAAGGTGGGAACATTTGGCGATGTCGCCTGCTTTAGCTTCTACCCAGGTAAGAACTTAGGCGCGTACGGCGACGCCGGCGCGGTGACGACAAACAACGACGAATTGGCGACTCAAATCCGCCAGCTGGGCGACCACGGCTCTAAAGTTAAGTACCAACACGACTTCGAAGGCCTCAACAGCCGTTTGGATGGGATCCAAGGGGCTGTCTTGTCAGTTAAGTTGAAGCATCTGGACAAATGGTCAGATCGCCGGATTGAAGTGGCGCGGATGTACAATGAAGGCCTCAAAGATGTGTGTGGGGTGCCCGAAACCGACGCTGATGTGCGCCATGTGTTTCACTTGTACGTGATTCAGGTGGAAAACCGGCAAGAAGTGATGGATCATCTGCAGGAAATGGGAATC
>JBLIOK010000212.1:0-4876 GCA_047639735.1 Candidatus Krumholzibacteriia bacterium
CCGTTAAACGAACGATTGGCTGCGGTGAAATCGCGTCTCGAAGCGCTGCCCCAATCGCTGGTGGCTGCGCGCGAGAACTTGAACAACCCACCACGAGTGATGACCGAAACGGCAATCAGCCAAAATCCTGGCGTGATCAACCTCATCATGGACGGCTTGCAAGAGTACCTCGCTGAAGTGCCTGAGATGAATGAAGAGTTCAGCAAACCCCGAGCCGCCGCCATCGCCGCACTTAATGATTACGGTCGCTGGCTCGAAACCGATTTGTTGCCCCGTTCGAACGGCGACTTCCGCCTCGGCGAAAAACTGTGGAGCAAGAAGCTCGCGTATTCTCTGAGCTCGGGTTTGAGCGCCGCAGAGATACTGGCCGCCGCTGAGGTCGCGCTGCAAGAAACGCGCGACGAGATGTATGATATAGCTTTGCCCTTGTACCGTGAATATTTTGGCGGTCACGTGGACGACAAGAACCCGGGGCGCGACAACCTGATACGCCGGGTTCTGACACGATTGTCCGAAGATCGTCCGACCAACACCACAATTGTTGAAGAAGCGCGGGCGGGATTGGTGGAAATCACTGAATACGTCACGGACCACAAAATAGCCACGGTTCCTAACGACCCGGTAGAGATCATCGTCATGCCCGAACATCAACGTGGCTTCTCCATTGGCTATTGTGATTCGCCCGGACCGCTCGAAGAAAATGGCACGACTTTTTACGCCATCAGCCCAACGCCAAAAAGATGGACCGAGTCACGCGCCGAATCGTTCTACCGCGAGTACAACGACTACATGCTGAAAAACCTCACCGTGCACGAAGCCATGCCTGGTCACTATTTACAAATCGCCCACGCGAATAAATTCCAAGCCGACACACCATTGCGCGCCATCTTTTCCAGCGGCACTTTTGTCGAAGGTTGGGCGGTCTACGCGGAACAGGTGATGGTCGAGGCTGGCTACGGCGGCCCCGAGGTCCATCTGCAACAACTTAAAATGCGGTTGCGCGTGATCATCAACGCCATCATTGACCAGAAAATCCACACTGCCGGCATGACCGAAGGCGAAGCCATGGAGATGATGATGGTCGATGGTTTTCAAGAAGAGGGCGAGGCCGCGGGAAAGTGGGTGCGGGCAAGTTTGTCGAGCACACAACTTTCGACCTATTACGTCGGTGTCTTGGAGATCAACGGCATCCGTCGTGATTACGAAGCCAAGTATGGCGCAGGCGAAAACCTGCAAGAATATCACGACAAGTTGTTGTCGTTTGGTTCACCTGCACCGAAGCACGCGCGCATGCTGTTAGGGCTGGACTAAATCTCTGGCTGGCATTTTGGACAGAAGACGGAAGATCGCCCGCCGATGACAATCCGCTCGAGGGTGGCCTTGCAGTCACGGCACGTTTCGCCACCGCGCCCATAAACGCGTAATTTCCGCTTGAAATTACCTGGCTTGCCGTAAAAGTTTGTAAAATTCATAAACGTGGTGCCGCCGTGTTTGATAGCCAAGCGCATCACATCTTTGCCCCGCTTGAGGACGTCGCGCAATGTTTCTTCGTCCAGGTCGCAGGGCCGGGTCAAAGGATGCACGCCGGCTAGAAACAAAGATTCATCCACGTAAATGTTCCCCAGGCCTGCAGCGATTCCTTGGTCCAACAAAAGCGATTTGATAGGTGCTTTTCGGTGAGCGATGCGTGGATACCATTCTTTAAATCGTACCTTCATCATATCTGGCCCAACGTGAGCCAACTCGCTCGGTGCGAGGGCATCGTCGACCAATACTAGGCGGCCGAACTTGCGCACATCGCGATAGTAAACCGGAGGGGAGTCCGGGAATTCAAACACGAGGTGCGCGTGTTTATCGGGCTCGTAGTCCTCGCGGACAAAAAACTGACCTGTCATACGCAGGTGCACCATCAAAAAGGCGGCGTCACCGTCTTCACCGAAACATAAAATCAGGTACTTGCCGTGTCTGTTTACGGCGGTCAATGTCTTGCCCACGATGGCTGCGCGAGTTTTACGCACCGTTTGTCCCAAGACGCCTGCAAAGTTCACGTGGAGGGCTAACAGTTCTTGGCCCAAAAGATTTTCGCGCAACGCACGGCCAACGTTTTCTACTTCGGGCAGTTCTGGCATCTACATTCCCCGCTCTTCTTTGATGTCGTCGTAGGCAGAATTGACGGCGCGCATTTTCTCCGCGGCAAATTTTTGAAAGTCTTCGCCCATGCCTTTGTTGATCACAACATCGGGGTGATATTCTTTGGCTAAGCCGCGGTAGGCCTTTTTGATTTCTGGCTCGGTGGCGGCGGAGGTCAGACCCAAGACCGAGTAAGACGTTTCAATGTTCGCTTGCGGATTGAACATACCGATCGCAGCGTCGTAGTCACGCTGATTCAGCCCCATGGTTGATGCGATTGATTTGATCAAGCTTTCTTCTGCCGGGTGCAGGTGGCCATCGGCCATGGCGATGCTCATCAATAAAGAAATGAGGTCTCGCTTGCGTGACGGTTGCCCGAGCAGCATCTGGCGAATTTGTTGCGCAAACTCTTCAGCGGGTATGTCGGAGTCGCGGGCTTCATTGAAAATACGTGAGGCGACTTGGCGTTCGTCACTGGACATGTTCAATTGTGTTTTTAAAAAATTATCAAAGCTGCGCACTTCTTCCGGCGATACTACGCCATCGGCCTTGGCAACTTTGGCGGCCAAGCTGATCATGGCGATCATGAACATTTGCTGGGCGTGAAGAGGGTTGAAGCCGCGGCCACTGCCCTGGCGCGAGCCCGGATGCACGCGGGTGGCGCTGCCGCTGATATTCGAGCCGAGGGCTCCGCCGATAATAGCCCCGAGGGGTCCGCCGAGGACAAATCCCAATGTGCCGCCGAGCAGTGTTCCTAACATTCCCATGAAAATTCCGTTCTGAGGTGTATGCTCGTGTTCTCGTGCTGTCACAAGATAAGAATACGTAGTGGAAAATTGAAGTTGCATTAATGGCCTACTGAAGTCAACGCCATCACCAAATCAACGAGTTGTTACCCCATTGCTTGACCAAAAATTCTCTGGCCCCGCGCTTGGGCAGCGTCCAGTGTTGGCATTCAGGGCAATTAAAAGTTATCAGGAGAACTCATGACCGCACGTCAGGCTGGTATCGGTTTCAACCGCTTCCGCCGCACGCTTTTTGCATTTGTTGAGCGTTTCAGTCCAGATGAAACGACCCTCATGGTCCTGGTGGCCGTGCTGGTAGGATTAATGGGCGGCGTGGGGGCTGTTGCCTTCCGCTTCTTGGTGAATTTTCTCCAATCCTTGGTGCTTGGTTCTGGCGAAGATACCGTGGCGCTATTAGCCGCCATCCCCTGGTGGCAGAAAATCCTATTACCCGTTGTCGGCGGGCTAGTCGTCGGACCCTTGATCCACTTCTTCGCACGCGAAGCTAAAGGCCATGGAGTGCCTGAAGTCATGGATGCGATGATCTTTAAAAAGGGAGTCATCCGGCCAGTTGTGGCGCTGGTAAAGATTGTGGCCAGCGCCATCACCATCGCCTTCGGTGGATCGGTAGGCCGTGAGGGGCCGATTGTGCAAATCGGTGCCGGACTCGGCAGCACGCTGGGCCAACTTTTGCGTTACTCACCACAGCGGTTGCGCACGTTGATCGGTTGCGGTGCCGCCGCAGGCATCGCCGCCACATTCAATGCCCCCATCGCCGGTGCCTTCTTTGCTCTGGAAGTTCTGAACCGTGACTTCGCGGTAGTCACCTTCAGCCCCATCATCGTTGCCAGCGTGGTGGCGACCGCCATTAGCCGCGAGTTTCTCGGCGACACACCCGCTTTTGAGGTGCCTAATTTCACCATCGCCGGTTACCACGAGTTGCCCCTGTATCTCCTGCTCGGCCTGATCGTTGGCGTGGTGGCCATGATCTACGTGCGCACTCTCTACGGCACTGAGAAGTTCTTCGATGGCCTAAAAATGCCAGAATGGCTCAAGCCCGCTCTCGGTGGCTTGGTGCTTGGCTGCTTGTTTATCGCTTTCCCTCAAGTCTACGGTGTTGGCTATTCGTCCATGGTTGAGGCTCTCAATGGCGAAATGGCACTGGGCCTGATGGGGCTGTTGGTGGTGGTGAAACTCTTGGCCGTGAACATCACGCTGGGCTCGGGATACTCCGGAGGCATTTTTGCTCCAGGCCTCTTTTTGGGCGGGATGTTGGGTGGTGCTTTTGGGGCTTTGGTAGAGTCTTTGGTGCCTGGCTCCCACGGCGCTATTGGCACATTTGCAATGGTTGGTATGTGCGCAATGGTGGGTTCGGTAACTGCCGCGCCCTTGACAGCGATTCTGATTCTGTTCGAGATGACAGGTCAATACACGGTGATCTTGCCGCTGATGTTGGCCACAATTGGGGCGTCCTTAGTTTACCGCGCTATCATGAGTGATTCCATTTTCACCCTCAAGTTCACCCAACGCGGACAGCAATTGGGGTTTGGCCGTGAGTCGTCAATCCTGCGCGACTTCCATGTCGAAGATATCATGGAAGTTAATCCGGTCACGATTCCGCAGGATAAGGGATTTGACTATGTGATCGCGCATTTTCTGTCTCACAACGAAGAGCACTACTATGTGACTTCTGATGAAGGCGAATTAATCGGCCGCATATCCATTCACGATGTGAAAGACATGCTGCACGAAAGCAATCTGAATTCGCTAGTGATCGCGGCTGATATTTGCACCCCTGTAACAGATATTGTGTACCGCCAAGACAATCTCGAACATTGTTTGCTGAGCCTAGGTCATCACGACAGCAAAGATTTGCCTGTTTTGTATAACAAGACCAAAACGGAGTTGGTGGGCCTGATCTCACGGCGCGCGATCATGGAAATCTACAATCGCGAAGTGCT
>JBLIOK010000213.1:0-4860 GCA_047639735.1 Candidatus Krumholzibacteriia bacterium
GGATCTGGCGGATTCGTCACTGCCGCTGGCGCGCCGTGGTAGAAATAGAGATGGCCGGGTTCGGCTCCGGTTGCGCCCCAGAAGTCAGACAATTCACAACTGGACGCTGCGGCGATGTCCGCACACGAGGCGATTTCACCATCGTGTCGCCGCGCATACATGACCATCGAAGTATCGAACATGTGCCAGGTCGCGCCGGCGTCCCAAGAAAGTTCCGCCACCGTATGATCAGCCAGCTCAACGTAGCGATGACGCCAATCGCCACCCATCTGGTCGGCAAATGCTGTCAAATAAGACGAAACATAACCGCAATTCGCATTAGGATAACTTCCATAAAACTGCATCGGGTCCCAAATGGGTGCGTTGTCTTCAAAGGTATTATTTTTTTGCAACTGGCTGCGGACCATCCAACGCCAAAACGCAATCGCTTGGTCTTCCGGATCAGACCAAGCACTGGTCACGGACGCGACGTAGTCTTCGATAGATACGTAGTCTGGGGTGCTGTCGGTATGCAGATGAATGTTGTGAACCGAGGCCGTTGTTGTCGCCGCGCATAGCAGCGTCAAGGCAACCGAAACACTCAGCCCGATAAAGATCCGCATAACAGCCCCACATGATCAATGACCTGGTTTTTCTAGCACTAAGAATACAGTAATAGAAAAAATGGTCCGGGTCACGCGCGCAGTGGAGCTGCCCGGTTGGTTTACTTCCACTGCCCACCGAGTTATGATACAGCAAGATGATCAAACCTATACAAACACACGGTCCCGTCCTGCTCGCCCTGGTCGCCGTTGTCTTCCTCGCTTTTGGGCGACTGACAACGACGCCGTTGTGGAACTCTCTGGACATGCAGATCATTTGCGATGCCCACGTTCTCTCGCTCGACCCAAGCACGATGTTCAATCACATCGGGTTCTATTTTAGCCAACCTCTGCTGCAGTTGGCGTTTTTGGGCGAGTACATGCTCTTTGGCCTCAATGGCACCGGCTATATAGCCACCAACCTGCTCGTGCACACGCTGAATGCCTTCCTCGTTTACATGCTCGTCAATATGCTCTTTCCCCGTAAAAACCTGTCTGTTATCGCAGCCCTTTTGTTTGCTCTCTCAGTCGGCAGTTACGGGCGAGTGTTCACGACATTGCACCAACTTGAGGGCCTGATGTTGGCCACCTTTCACATTTTGGTGCTCTATGTTTTTATCCGCAATGATTTCCGGTATGAAGGCAAAATCAGGTCGTGGTTGTTCCTCCTGGGCCTCGCGCTCTTCTTACTGACCGGCTTAACCAAAGCCTCGTCCTTCAGCCTGGTCGGATGCCTCTTCGCCTATAAAGTATTTTTCTATCGTCATCGCAATAACCGTTCGGTTCTGTCGCTCGACTTGATCGTCTTCATCGGTGTCAGCTTGCTGTTCTATGTGGGGCGGCACAAATGGGGATATCAGAATCCGACCATATTTGAAACCTCCGGCAGTGAGTCGCATTTTAGCCTTTTGTCGATCAAGAACATCTTCCGATACTTGGCACTGATGTTCTTTCCCCTGCAACAGAGCCCGATTTTGGCAACGGCACCGTTTTGGATCGTCTGGGTTTATCACGCTCGGGTGGTGATTCGTTTCGCGCTGACGTTGTCGATTTTGTCGTACAGTTTCTTTGGCGTCGTTTTCGGCAGCCGGGCCATACGGTTTTTCATTGCCTGGACCTATATCACGCTCCTGCCGTTCACGGGCCACACCGATTCCGGGCAGTGGCTGAATCTGAGCCATCTGTATCTCACGTCCCTTGGATTTTGTGTCATTTTGGCCGCTGGGGCCACCGGATGCAGCGCTTTGATCAAAGGCCAAAAGTGGCGCCAATACACGCCTTACCTGGTTCCTGCCTATTTCGCGGTGATTTCAGTGGGCGTGGCGTGGCAACTCGACGGCCGAAATAAGGGCATCGCCGCCACCGACGATTCGGCGCTGGCCAGAGCCGAGATGGTGAAAAGCTGCCAAACTCGCCCTATCCGGATCCAAGATAAGCCATAAAATAGCCCCGAAAGGGGTTGTCATCCGTTCCCGCGTTGATATCTTTCGGGAGTGATTTTCAAACGGGTTCGCCCACCACCCCTTGCAGCTTAAGGAGAACAGATCATGGCCAAGTACAAAATCGGTTTTATGCCCGGCGACGGCGTTGGAGTAGATGTGATGGACGCCACCAGAACAGTGCTGGATAAATTGGGCTTCGACGCCGAATACGTCCACGGAGATATCGGCTGGGAATTCTGGCGCAGCGAAGCCGACCCTTTGCCTGCCCGCACGATCGCGATGTTGAACAGCGTTGACGCGGCCCTGTTTGGCGCGATCACCAGCTTGCCCAAAGAAGAAGCCGAAGCCGCCTTGATTCCTGAACTGCAAGGCACCGGCAAAGTGTACCGCAGCCCCATCGTGCGCCTGCGCCAAGAGTTCAACTTGCGCACTAACCTGCGCCCCTGCAAAGCCTACACCGGCAACCCATTGAACTTCAAAGACGGACTCGATCTGGTTGTCTTCCGGCAAAACACCGAAGGCCTGTACATGGGCGTCGAGTACCACCCACTTCCCCAAGAAGTGCGCGATACATTGACCCGAACGCATCCGTCGCAAATGGGCACGCTCGATGGCACAGCCAACGAAGACATTGCCATCTCAACGCGGATCTTTACGCGCAAAGGATGCCAAGACATCGTGCGCGATGCTTTTGAATACGCTAAGAAATTTGATTACAAGACGGTGACGATCGTTGAAAAGCCCAACGTGGTGCGCGAGACCAGCGGCCTGATGGTTCGCGAGGCTCGTAAGATCGCAGAAGAGTATCCTGGCATTGAACTGTGGGAAACCAACATCGACGCCATGTGCATGTGGTTGATCAAGAACCCAGAAATCTACGGCGTTTTGGTTGCCAGTAACATGTTCGGCGATATCGTCTCCGATTTGTGCGCACAATTGGTAGGCGGCCTTGGCTTCGCTTGCAGCGGCAACATTGGCGACAAGGTGGCCGTCTTTGAACCAAGTCACGGTTCGGCTCCCAAGTATGTTGGCATGAACAAAGTCAATCCGATCGCGATGATCCTGTCGGCCAAAATGATGTTGGATCATTTGGGCGAGACGGAAATGGCGAACAAGCTGGAAGCTGCTGTGGAAGCGGTTATCGCTGAAGGCGAGGCGCGGACTTACGACATGGGTGGTAAAACGACTACGACTGAGATGGCGGAGGCTGTTGCCGCTAAGTGCTAGGTTTGCCTGATTGAATAGAAACGAACCGCGCTCCGAATGGGGCGCGGTTCCGTTTTTTGGGACAACGTGTTTTGATTACGCTAGAACAGTGATATAGTCCCCGCACCCCGTAGGAGGGTTTTTCCTGGCAGGTCTTAACAGGAAGCGAGGAGGAAACGTCACACCTGTGCATCTCGGCAAACCCATCATCACCATTGGCCTGCTTGGCCTAGCGATCCGGCTGTTTTTCTTATGGGAGTCCAGCGACGACCCGTCCTTCTTGCACCCTCTTGTCGACGCCAAAACTTACCACGACCTCGCGCGTTTGTTCCCCACCACCGGGTGGAGCGAGAAGTTTCTATGGCAGTCTGCGTTTTATCCGGCCTTTCTCACACTCGTGTACAAGATCGCGGGCGTTTCTGTTTTGACGGTCAAAATTCTGCAAGCAGTGATCGGCGGCGTCAGTTGCGCATTGACCTACCATATTGGCAACACGCTTTATGGGCGTTGGGTGGGGCTTTGCGCGGGTTTGATTCTTGTCTTCTATGGGCCCGTCGTTTTCTTCGAGTCGCGCTTATTGGCCACCTCTTGGGCTATCTTTTGGACCGTCGCGCTGTGCTCCCTGTTGCTGCACAACCTCTCGCGACCAACTCCAAGGTCTTTGTTTATAATGGGCATTGCCCTAGCTGGCGCTGTCTACACCAGGCCGACATTTGCCGTGATGTTTCTATTCATCGCCACATTCTTTATCCCATCTCAGCGTCTGGCGGATATTACGTGGCGACGGAGAATCGGCTATGCCTCGGTTTTTCTATTGGGCTTTTTCATGATCGCTGGCCCCACTTCCCTCTTTTTTAAATCGTCCACTGGACATCTGGGAATCATCCCGCCGTCCGGTGGAATCAATTTGTATATCGGTAACAATCCGGATCACGACGCGACGATAAATATTCGCCCAGGCCTGGCGTGGGCCAACCTGGTTGCCGAACCAGAGCGTCACGGGTATCAGCCAAACCCTTGGTCAGGTGATCAATATTTTCGCGACCTGACCTTCCGCTACGCGAAAACCCAACCCATAGATTTTTTGTCTGGCTTAGGCAAAAAGGCGCTGACCTTGATTTCGTCGCGAGAAATTCCGCGCAACCTCGACATCTATCTGCATCGAGAGTGGTCGGTTCTGCTTTCGGCCTTGGTTTGGCAGGCAGGCGGCTGGGGATTTCCGTTCGGTCTCATCTTTCCTTTCGCAATGGTGGGAATACTCTATTCGAACGACAAACAGTCGCTCGTGGTTAAGGCGATGCTGGTGCTGCTGGCCCTTTCGGTCATCCTGGTCTTCACCTCGGCCCGGTACCGCGCCCCGCTGATCCCCTTGTTTGCCGTGATGGCTGCTGCTGGTTTGGTCATCGTCGGCGAGAACCTGCGCCGGTTCCAGACTCGAAAGTTTTTTGGGCTCGCCGCGACGGTTTTGTTGAGCGTGGTTCTAAGCATTGCCCCCGGACCGTTTGCTCAAGAGCAAAGTGATTTGACCGCCGAACTCTACCAAGGGGTCGGTGAGGGGTTGTATGACAATGAAGAGTGGGAAGAAGCGGCTACACATTTGAAGCGATCTCTTGAATACGACTCCAGTATTC
>JBLIOK010000214.1:0-4764 GCA_047639735.1 Candidatus Krumholzibacteriia bacterium
CGTGATGGCAGCCGGCGAAGGCATCAAGTTGCGTACGTTGCTCATTAACTCTGGTGGCCAGGTTTTACCGTCATCGTTGGCGTCTTGGCCGCTGACACCGAAACTGTGCCAGCCCACATAGTCGCTGACTAGAAATCCATTCAACGGATCGGCCGGCCATGTGGCCCACCAACCGATCACACCGCTTTTGAGTCCGGCTTCCGAAGCGATATTCCAAAAAGTCCGAGTTTTCCGTTGGTTGCTGCTGACGGGCGTCTTGCTGCCGTCGGGCAAGTTGGTCATGAACCAGGTGACGCCGTGTTCGTCTGGAGATTTTCCAGTGGCGATTGTGTTCCAAAGAACGGGGGAGATGAGCGGTTTTTCCGATCGCAAAATGCCGGAGGCACCGCCGTGTTTCAATGACGCAAGGTGTGGCAATTCGCCGCGAGCGATCATGGGGTCGAGTTGATCCCAGTCCGCAGCGTCAAGGCCGATGACCCAGACTTCGGGCCCAGCGTCTGATTGACAGCCACTAAAAATGTTTGCTGCGAGTAAAGTGAAGATAATAAAAAAGACGTGGAGGCCCGAAGGTCGTTCTCCACGGGAGCTGCCGATGTTCTTCTGCATGTGAGACTCAGTTTTTGGGCGACTTATGACGAGACAAGTCTGGCTGGCGAGAGCTTTCTAACAATACGGAGCAATGGTTCAAAAGTTTGCATTTTTTTGAAGAAATTTATGTTTGGCGTTTTTGATCAAATTAAAGGGCAAAAATCGACAACAAATTGTGTGATACGCGCGAGTGGCCTGCAACGCATTCGCAGTTGGCTTGAGGGTTGCAATATGTGCACCAGAGATTCAAATAGAAGTTGTTTACCAGGGCCGAATAGAGAACCATCTGATACCTGAACTGCGAGAAGGGGACACAATTGTATAGCCTTAAAAGACAACCAGTTAAGAGAAAATGGAAATCCGCGGCTGCACTTGTTGACACCGGTTTTCCGATCGCGCCAGTACCGGTTTCTGGCCCGCTGTCTTGGCCGCAAACACCGGAATTTGAACCGGAAACTGTCGAATTACCTACCTGCCCTGCCCTAGATCACACCACCATTTTTGACCGCCCGGGCCAGATGTGGCCACTTACGCAAAACAAGCAAGGCTCGTGAGGATGTAGCCGCGTATAACGATGCTGATGTGTTCTGAATGGCCGGGTTCTAGCCTGATCACGCGAATGATGGGTGCCCATCCGGATGTTTGCAGCCCCTCTCCGACTCAGGTGATTCGGGTGATGACTGAAAACCGGTACCGATATAGAGACTTGTCTGTCGATGCGAACTGGGACCGCATGCTGGGCGACGTGGTTGATCTTTTGGCGACCCGCGGGACATGGCTTTGAGTTGGAAACGATCGTCCATCTTGCGCGGCGATGTCGTGCGCGCGGCAAGAATCTGGCAAGAATGTCAAATGCGCAGTCTGCAATTGAGTGGCGAATTGACGGACAGCACCGCTATGCATCAAGTGCGGTACGAAGATTTGGTGAGCGATTCCAAGGCCGAGCTGGATGATATTTGCGATTCGATTGGGCTGACTCCAGCCAACGAAATGGTCGAATTTTACCGTAAGATTGAATCCGTTTGTGGAGATACGATGGAAGCATTAGGCAACACCCTCGACGTTGAAATCGCACCGGCACTGGCGGAACTCGAAGCTGAACTGGTGCCAATGGAGCGCGCCGAAAAACCGGGCTGGTCTGACGTGTGTGCCGAAGAAAAAGAACTGCGCCGAGCGCGGGTTGCTGTGCTTACGCGCATCGCAGCCTACCCATGCAAGGCATGTTAGAGAAACGACTGCAACGAGCGTAAATCTAGCCTTTGAAAAATCCCCAGATCAACCTGAAACAACCGCCAGCATATCATTCATATTCAGTGATAAATTTTCGTTGTCGGGATCGGTACAGTGAGCCAGTGTGATTTCAACCAGGGCACGGCTGTGCGTGCGAACTTGTCGTTGTGTCGGCCGACCGGCAGACTGAGTTGTCCCCTTGGGACGAGCACATGGCGGCAATGGCGCAACACTTGGTGGCATTCGGCTTTGTTAAGCTCACCCCATCCATAACCGGACAGCCTAATGCGTTGGATGGCTTCGCCGCTGGTTGAGCCTAGGCCTGAAAGCGCGAGGACAGCGCCCGCATCTGCGGACGTGCCTGAAGTTACCAACGCACAACCAGGTTGCCCGTCGTAGGCGACAGGCAGTGCTGTACGAATTTGATTCATCATATTTTTGCTTCCGGCAATGAGGCCAAGTGGTGCGCGATTTCAGGGCCATTGCCCACGATGTCGCGCAGCAAAGCGCCCATGCGATTGATATCGGTTAAGGTGACCGCTGTGCCCGTCGGCAACACCAGAACACGCGAACTGAGAGCTTCGGTGTGGGGCAGTTTGTATCCGCCCAAGGGTGATTCGGATTGGTAGGGTTCCATGCGATGGCAACCTGGATAAAAGTACCGTCGCGCCAATACGTTTTCGGCCCGCAAAGCGGCAAGTATTTGGTCGCGGTCTAATCCCGCTCGAGCGGCGTCGACTTCCACCACGATGTACTGTTGATTGGTGCTCACCTCGGGTCCCCAAGTTTTCATTTTCAGGCCCTCGACCGTGGCGATTTCGGCTTGCCAAGCGGCGTGATTTTGCCGGGCAACGGCTAAAAACTCGGACATGCTTTCAAGGGAAGTCAATCCCATGGCGGCCGACATTTCATTCATCTTGCCGTTGATGCCAAGGGCGATCACTTGGTCCTGGCCAACAAAACCAAAGTTCTGCATCAGGCGCACGCGTTCGGCAAGTTTGTCATCATTCGTAACGACGGCGCCGCCTTCGGCGGTGTTCAAAAACTTTGTGGCGTGAAAGCTGAAGATTTCAAGGTCGCCAAAACCGCCCACTTTTTGTGACCCGATGGAACTGCCAAAAGCATGGGCGGCGTCAAACATGAGGCGCAAGTTGTGCCGGTCGGCGATCGTTTGCAATTGGTCTACCGCTGCTGGGCGACCCCACAAATGCACGGCCAGAATTCCTGAAGTGCGCGGAGTGATGAGGGCTTCCACTTGGGAGGGATCAAGGCTGTGGGTTTCGGGATCTACATCACAGAAAACGGGCTGTAAACCTTGCCATTTCAAAGCATGAGCGGTGGCGACGAAGGTGAATGAGGGCACGATCACTTCGCCGCTGAGGTCCAAGGCGCGTGCGCCAATTTCTAGGGCCGCTGTGCCGTTGCACATAGCGATGCAGTGTTTCACGCCCGCGATATTGGCTACTCGTTGTTCAAATTCGCGAACCATTGGGCCGCGGTTGCTGAGTCGCCGATTGTCCAAGATCGTTTCAATGCGCCGCATAAACGCCGCACGGTCGCCGATATTTGGCGCGCCTACGTGCATGGGTTCGGCGAACGCTGGCTTGCTGCCCAGGATGGCCAGTTCGGGCAGAGTTTCAATGAGCATAGACATGAATCGCCTCCGTTTGCGGTTGGGGATTTGTCTTGAGAGGGTCGCGATAGGTGGGGAAATAGGATGTTCTGTGTTCGTCGGAAAGTTGTCCGTAAAGGTTGGCATCGGCTTGTAGTCCAGCACCTGCGCCGAGGTTGGCCACTTGCACGCCACGTGATTTTAAGGCGGACAAGGCAAAATTCATCAGGCCGTACGAGACGCCAACCTGCCGATAGCCGGCCGGGTTGTAGCCCGAAAGATGGTGCCAAGCTTTGGCCTGGTCGTGAAACCAAAACTGCATACCCAAGAGTTCGTCGTCGGTGTTGCGCGCTTGGATCAGCAGCACTCCTGGCAAGGCGAGTTGTTGGGCGAAAGCCTGTCGTGAAAAACGAGCAGGTCTTGTGATGTTGTGTCGCTCGGCCAGGCGCTCGTAGAGGTCACACCAGTTTTGCAACTCAGCGTCGGGTTGTTGGCAAACGGAGAACAAGGTTTGACGTGAACTCCGACGGGCGTTGCGTCGATGGTGTGTGCTGCCAAAATTGTCAGCGTTGAGACTGACTAGGTAGTGTGCCTTGTAGGGGCGGGCAATAGGTTGGCAAAAACGGGTCAACAAATCGGATTCTAAGCCGCCGAGCGGATCGGTGACCATCGTTAAGGACACGGCACCTGCGTCGCGCAGTATTGTTAAATCGGCGGCAAGCCCAGCTGGATTCTCACAAGTAAAGAGTGGATCGCAACCAGCTACATCATTAAGATCTGTGTCGTATATTGGCTGCAAAAGCCCGTTTCCGCGGCAGTTGGGCAAGTGGGAAGGTGCCCCGAATTCAGCCACCGAGTGGGCGTATTCTGTAAGTCCATAGCTCAAAATTTGCTCGGTTTCTCTATTGTGAACGTCAACGAATAGAGGCTGTGGCGCCTATCGCGTTGAAAGACAGTGTTTTGTGGAGTTGTGGCCCGGGCCTGTGACAACGCCATTTCTTTAAGAATGACTTCATTCCGAAAGAGTTAGGCAATTTTCGGACCTGAGTGGGCAAAGAAATTCCGGCTCAGCAGATAGCTAGAGCCGGCGAGGGTTTTTCGACGTGGCGGATGGTCGGGCCCGCTATTGCGGTAAAATACTGTAGCAGATCAGCTCCATAGGTTCGGCTTCTTCGCTTTCCTCTTCCTCGACTCCACCGCCGCCAAACATCGACGCCGTCGCGTCCACAAAACCTTTGATCACTAAGGCGCGCCCATCGCCTAGTAAAATGACCGCATCTTCGGCGCCGTCGGCCTCGGGGCAAACGACTTGCACTTGGTGGTCGTAGATTCCC
>JBLIOK010000215.1:0-4760 GCA_047639735.1 Candidatus Krumholzibacteriia bacterium
AGCATGGCCTGCCTTTGCAGGAATTCTTCGCTGGATATCTGCGGCACCATGAATCCGCGTCCCATATCACTGGCCAAGAAGCCCGTAGCCTCGAGGCCCAACATGGCTTCGCGCAGGGGCGTGCGGCTGATCCCCATATCTAGCGCCAGATGGGATTCATTGATTCTAAACCCAGGTGGCAACCGGTTGTCGGCAATCCGGGCCAAGATCTCTTTTTGCACTTGTTTACGTAGCGGTTGGCGCTCGATCATTGCGGAATCTACTCTCAATAGGCGATAAGGTGAATTGGGATGCGTTAGAATTCAACTGTCGGGCTCACAAGTCAACCAAAACCCGTCGGGCATTGAGTATGCAACTCTTTTGTGAGAAGACAGGGAAAGTTGTCACAAGGAACTACTAGCAGCAGGGGGGCGAGCAAAATGCCATGTCGACGATAGCGACAAGGAAAATTGCCCGACAAGGAAATATTATGAATGACCTAAAACATCTCTTTGAATTTAAAGACGGCGAATTTCGTAATGAAATGTTCGGAAGTCCGGCAGTTTGTACAGCTTACAAATTATTGCTGACAGGCGACCATGTGGGGGCCGAGCAACGATTCCGCCGCATATTGCAGGATGATAGCTTAAATCACGAAGCCATTGCCGGTTTGGCCATCTGTGTGGCCGAAGACGGCGGAAAATTCGTAACGGCCGAAAAATTGGCTCACAAAGCCGTGCGCATATCAAAAAAATCGGCGGCGGGCTATATCGCTTTGGGGTATATCAACTTGCGCGGTGCGCGACTAGAAGAGGGTTTCCGAAACCTGATGAAAGCCAAACATCTGGCGCCACGAGACCCCAGAGTTGCCCAGGGGTTTGCGCTTTACGACCGTGATCGACCGCCGGTGATCGCCGACATTTCGCGCACTCATCCGGTCAACCAGGTCTTGGGCGGCGCGCGCTCCTATTTGCGCACACCAACTCATAAGGCACTGGTGTTGATGATCGTAGTGAGTGGTATCTATGCGACAGGTACGATTCTGTCCTAGGTCAGATGCTAAACCAGTAGCTGAATTTGACCAAAAACGTATTGCCTGGTTCGGTGTTGAAGGCAAAGCCTGAATCAAAATCATTGTCCCAACCAGGGGGATTGCCCGCGTCTCCACGAGATTCGTCGCGTAACTTGCTGTGAGTCCAGACCAGGAAAACCGTTGAGCCCGGGCGATACTCCCACCGGTAGACCATGTTGAGATTCACCGCGCCGAAATTGAAGTCGGACTGTGAGGCGTCGAAGCTCGTATAGTCGCGCAAATCATGAGAGTCTGCAGTGGCCAAATATTTGGGGTTGGTGTAATCACCGTTGGTCAGAAATGGCTGCAGATAAAGTTGTAGGCTACGGTTACGATCAAAGAGAACGCTAGTTCTCAATGTCACATCCCATATTTTTTGATCCAATTTGCCGAAGATATAGTCAACGCTACCAATCCCAGCAATGTTGGGTCGTGAGCCGTCATTGGCTTGGTTGGTCAGCCATTGACTCTGCTGCACAACGTGATCGAAGTTCATCCCAATCGTAAAATTCACGTGCTCGCTTTGTAGCCAGGTCAGGTTCAGCCCGACATGTTTGTCGTTCACTTCTGCCCCGTTAAAATAGCTGATGTCGCCTGAGAGCGAGAGCGGTTGGCGATAATCTGTCTGGCCGCCGATCGCGTAGTAGGTGGCCGGTTTCCGTGTGATCAAGGGACCTCGCTCATCTTCAAACGTTCGTGTGGTGTACTTGCTCGAGCGTTCCGGATTGTGTTCTGCGTATATCCAGGCTTGGTTAAAACTTTTGTGCTGAGCCGAAGCATTGAGGCTCACATGGCTTGATTGACGGTGGCTCGAATTGTAGCTCCAAACCTCTTGGTCCGTATTGATGTCTGAGCCACTGTTGCCGGCGTAGAACCAGCTTTGGTGAAAGTCGGCGCTGAAGTTGATCTGGTTAAAAGTGCTTCCTCCACTCGGGGAGTTTTTGTTGTAAGCGACACGGCCAGCCACCACTTTTTCATCGGGCGCGTTCAAAAAACCCATGTCATTGGGGTCAAGTTTGTCGCTCTCCCAACGACCATTCAACCATCCGACCCAGTTGCCACCGTTTTTTGCCATAGTAAAATTACCACCGGTGCCGTAAATGGCCTCGCCTTTTTGCGTCGGGTCCATGTCATTCAAAAACGGCGTGACTTTGGTGCCGACGGCGGAGCCGGAGATACCGTAATTGCGGTCGTCAAAATTCATCTCAAAATCGAATCCGCCAGTTTGTCCATTGCGTTGCAGTTGTTGGGAAGCATTGACAAAGGAGGCTTCATTTCTTTCGACCACCGTCCCCATCACGCTAAATCGATGATTGCCCTCGTTAAATTCCTTCCCTAGGCGCACCAGACCATAAAATGCTTTTTGGGTTCCGCTGACAAATGGATTGTGGGTGCGCCCAGCTTCACCAACGTCGGTGGCGGCAGCCAATACGGCGATGGAGACGTCGCCGCCAATTTTTCCGGTGATTTTTGCTGCACCACGTATGCGAGAATTTAGATCGCCTGTGCCAATACGACGAGAATAGAACAGGTTAAAATCCTGGTGCTTGAAAAAGCGAGCGCCTTCGATGAAAAAGGGCCGCTTCTCCTCAAAAAATGTTTCAAAAGGCGAGAGGTTGAGGGTTGCGGGGTCAGCTTCAACCTGGCCAAAGTCTGGCTGAAAAGTGGCGTTCAAAGTGAGGTTGGACGTGAGGCCGTACTTAAAGTCAGCGCCAATATTTTGCGAATTATTCCACTGGTCGGTTTCGCCTTCGGCTGCCGGGTCAACGTGTTTGGTGACAAAATAGGGCAGCACTTCCAGCTTGCGCGGATTGTCGACGCCACGAAGTCCGGTCAGGTTCCCCCAGCGGCTAACAAAGCCACTGGTTTCGTGGTCCCACAGAACCCAGCCGGTGTCCTCGCCCCGACCATGCATCCAGCGATAAGCCTGTAAGCCCCAAGTCATTTCTTCGGCGGGCTTGAAGCGTATCGCTGAAAAGGGAATGCGAATTTCTACGTACCAACCATTTTCATCTTGGGAGACTTCAGCCTGCCAAACCGTATTCCAGTCCCGGTCGCGGCTTCCGTTGTCGAACAGATAAGAGTCCTGAATCACACCGCTTGGCGTGACCCTAAAATTATACCCAGTAGTGCGGTCAAAGTAGGGGTCGATGTAGATGCTGACCACATCGGAGGCGCCGATCTCATCCCGGCGACTCAAATTGTCAGATATGTTGTTCAGATCCTCTTCATAGCAGGCAGCGGCAAAATAGATGGCGTCGTCGTCATAGGCGACTTTGAATACTGTTGGTACTGAGGCAGGAGAACCGCGGTTTGGATTGGCCTGGCGAAACCCCCAACCCGCTTGGGCATGTTGCCATACTTCGTCGTCGAGCACGCCATCCATCTTGATCTCAAGTTGGTCGGCATAGAACGCTCCCAAGCTGGGAACGGCCGTTGTGGTGCCATTTGCTTCGTCGGTATAGAGCGGACCTGAACCGGCGGGGTCAAAATGAGGCAAATACTCTTGAGCCAAGGCACTCGAGACGAGCACCTGCAAGAGGGCGCCTAGGCAAACAAGTTTGATAAGATATCGCTTCGACGACATGCATTCTCCAACAGAACAGGTTATGGGGCGGCGATTAATCATGGTACGGTGCCCTATGGTATCAGTTTCGTCTACAGAACTTGTCTTTTTGAGGCAAGTTAAATACGTCGATATTATTTACAAAACCACCGAACTTCTGAGAACGGGCTTGCGTCTATAGGTCAGGAAGCAGAAACAGAGATCCTAGGAATCGCGGCCCAGGAAGATTTGTGAGAACATGAAGATTGACCCGATCGAACTGCTGAGACGTTGCCAAGAAGGCGATGAATTGGCTTGGGAGGTGCTCGTGAGACAGCATCAAGGACGCATCTGCGCCATCGCCTTTGGCTATGTGGGAGAACAAGATGAAGCGCTGGACCTTGCGCAGGACATCTTTGTTCGGGTCTACAACAACTTGCAGACCTGTACAGATCCCGAGAAATTTCTATCCTGGCTGACACAGATGACCCGCAATGCTTGCATCGATCACTTGCGCCGTCGCAAGGCTCGCCCGCCGCGCCAAGATGTTCCGGCTGAAGATATGGTCGACCTGCAGGACGGTGGCCCGACTCCAGAAGACAGATTTTATCAATCAGCTCGAAAAAACCTGGTCCACGCGGGATTGCAAAAACTGAGCGAAATCAACCGCGAGATCATTATCCTCAAAGACATCCAGGGCCTGCCTCTTGAAGAGATCAGCGGGATGTTGGGTTTGCCCATTGGCACGGTTAAATCTCGCTCCAGTCGTGCGCGGTTGGAGCTGGCGAAAGCCATCACTGAAATGAAACAGGGGCCAGATTTGGCCAGCGGCGCGGGGGCTGTGTCATGACTTCACGCGACGACAAACGCCAAAATGACGCCTTCGTTGATGGGGTGCTGAGCCGCACAACGGGCCAAGCGTGCGAGCGCGCTCTGGGTCAACTCGATGACCTGATGGAGAACAGACTGCAAAGCTTTGATCGACAGTTGGTGCAAGGTCACCTCGAGCATTGTGAAGGTTGCCGTAGCGTGGCCGTGACGGTGGGCTGGTTGCAACCTCTCCTGCCAGATATGGCCGAGGTCAAAGTGAGCCCCGATTTCCTGAGCGGCGTGTTGGCGCGCACTTCGCGGGTTGAAGCGCCTCGTAATCTTTCTGTCCATCCA
>JBLIOK010000216.1:0-4752 GCA_047639735.1 Candidatus Krumholzibacteriia bacterium
CATGAGGTTGTTTGGAACGGGCAGAACTCGGCTGGTCTTTCGGTGGCTTCGGGTGTGTACCTTTACCGGTTCGAAGCCGGCGATGTGGTCCAGACGAAACGGATGATGCTTGTGAAGTGATTGCGCGCGGATGAACCGAATCACCAGCGCGGTACAAATCGAAACGCCTTCTGCTCACTAAAAGAGCAGAAGGCGTTTCTGTTTTGGTACCCCGTACGGGACTCGAACCCGTGTTACCGGCGTGAGAGGCCAGCGTCCTAGGCCACTAGACGAACGGGGCACGATTACTCGCGCGCTAACAGCTGTTAGACGCTGATAATCATGATTTCTGGTTGCCCGGGAAGGAGTCGAACCCTCATCGACTGAACCAGAATCAGGTGTCCTACCATTGGACGACCGGGCAAGCGAAGCCGAAATATATAGTCAGCCTCACACCGGCGCAAGTCCATATGCCTTGAATTGGCCGTTAAGGCCATCAAATCGAAAGAGGGTTCGAATCATCGCTTTGAGGCATGGGTTGGTAGCGGCCCATCTCTCTCAAAACAAGACTGTGCAGATCTTCTGGGGTCCGCAAGTCATCTGCCCTCACTTCCCAAGCTTGAGGCACCATCACAAACGGCGCGTTCTGAGGGCCGCCAATTCCGCCATGGCTGCTTGATTGTTCTTCCAAGACGACGATTTGATCGCTCTCGGCCAGCCAAGCCCCGTTGATGATCAAATCACCGCTGTCTTGGTAACCAAGAAGCTGCGCCAACTCACTGGCCCAATAGCCCGGCTTGCCATAGGCAGCTAAGGGATCTGCGCCCTCTCCCACTTCTCCAGTGATCAGATTGCGAATGCCATCATCGCCCATGGCCACTGCATCGCCAAAGCGCCGACTCGCCGCCACAAAACCGATCCCTGGGTGGGTTGATAGCGCTTCGATTAAACCAGGATAAAGCCCCACAATATCTTCGAGGTGCAATGCCTCTTGATGGCCCGTGAAATAAACATGCGCCAAACTTCCTGACACACAGACTACGATTTTCTTTTGTTTGGAATCACCGATATGGGTTTCATCCTCGGGAGCCATTTTTGCCAAAGCCCGGCGACCACGATTCGCCACCCAATTTAACTGCTGGGCTCCGACACCTTCTAATTCCGCCAACAAAGAAAGCGCATAACCTTGGCCCGGATCGTAACTCTCGGCCTGCACCTCAGGCAGATCTGCTACGTTGGCCACCATGCCGTTCAACGCTTCTTCGATCGTTTCGCCATACAATATCCGAAAAGGCACACTCAGTGTTTGACCATGATCAGACAACAGCATGATCTCGTACCGAATCGGTGACTGTTTGCGCGCGCGCTTGCTGAGCGCACGCAACTTGCGATCAAAAGACGAGAGCGTGATCTGGGCGTCATAGGTGTCTGGGCCTGAGTAATGCGCCACTTCATCGTAGCCCACGAAATTGGAGTAGATGACCGGTACGCCACGCACCATGTCCTGTTTGAGCCAGAAGAAACTGAGGTCTCGCAGCAATGCGTTGGCGATAGCCCGCTGCAGGAGGTGCCTAAAACTGAAGCGCAGTTGCGTGCGGTTTTTGGCAAAACGACCCGCGATAGTGAGGGCGACACCAGCAAAAAAATCCCAAGTGCCCGCGAGCATGGCCTTGGTGAAAGCATCTGGACTCAGAAAGAACAGATTGAAGTCGGCCCTTTCTCCGTGCCGGCGTTCGCTCGCTTCCTCACCCAGCGCACTTACCGTCATTAATCTTTTAGCCGCTCCACCAGAAAGGAAAGTATTGATGCATGAACCGCCAGCCAAGAGGGCCGTTCTTCCATCGGACACCATGTTTTCTAATTCCCGCAGGTCTTCGGGATTGCTCACTACCCTCACTTGGGATTCCTGCCGGTCGTACCAACGGTAGCCGGGCACATTTTTACGATTACCATAGAAGAATCCAGCTTGCACCGCGGGTGTATTAGAAGGCACGCCGCATTGCCAACCGTGCAGGCGATGACTGCCGCGGGCCAACATCGCGGTCAAGGTTGGCATTCGCCCCCTATTCAAAGCCGTGTGCAAACTTGGCAGACTGAGTCCGTCGATTTGCAAGATGAGCAAGCCGCGCAAAGGTTTGCGTTCGGGCCTAGGACCAAACCGGCGGCCTATGCGATAGATGATCGATTGATAAAACGGATAGGCTTCATCGAGGCCCAGCCAGCCAATGATGCTCGATGATATGGTCGTCACCACCAGGGCGCCGACAAAGGCCGCACCGATATTCCCGATCACCACGCTCGAATCAATTTTCGCGCTGTAGAAAAGAATCACGCCATTAAAAAAGAGGGTCAGAGCCCCAACGGTTAAGGCGTTAAGCGGTAAAGTAAGAAAGAGCATGAGCGGGCGGGCGAGGATCAGCAGAACCGAAAAAATCAACGGCAGGCGTGCCGCACCGATCCACCAGTTCGATGCCGAGGTGTCGAAGTAGAATCCGGGGACAATAGAAGTGGCTACCAAGAAGGCTGCACTGACCACGATCCACACGAGGAGATACCGACCCAATATGCCACTGACGGTATTCGTGCGTTCCCCCTCTGGCTCAGCAGTTGTTAAGAAGTTGCCGCTGCCCGCAATCGCTGCACCGAGCGACTTGCGCCCATCAACTCCATCACTTCAAAGATTCCGGCGCTGCGACTCTGGCCAGTCAATGCTACCCGAGTCGGATGAATCAATTGTCCTGCCTTAACGCCTAATTTTTCAGCCGTCGAACGAATGACATCTTCGAAAGCATCAGCGTTGTGCGAGGCTGACATGTCCAGTTTTTCTTCAACCGCATCTGCCACCGCAACCATCAACGGCCGCGCTTCATCAGTGGCCACGTGTTCGACCCAGCTGGCTTCATCCACGAAATGGTCATCCGTGAAAAAGAACCCGATTTGTTCTGGCAAGGTTATCAGGCTGCTGAACCGATTGCCCAAGGTTCCAATGACCCGCGCCAAGTAGGCATCAGTATCATCAACACTATCGACCAGCCAGTCAGCATTCAATTCCCAGCCGCGCTCGGCAATGATGGGCTTGGCCAAGGCCAGGCGCTCCTCGGCTGAGAGCCGCTTGATATGTTCGCTGTTGATATGGTTCAGTTTGTCATAGTCGAAGGCCGCGGGGCTGCTGTTCACCTTTTTAAGGCTAAATTTCTTGATGATCGCTTCGGCGCTCATCACCTCTTCGGCATTGCCGCCGGGTGACCAGCCTAAAAGCGCGAGATAGTTCAACATCGCAGCCGGCAAGATTCCCTGCTTGGCAAATTCTTCAACGCTAGTCGCGCCATGACGTTTGCTCAAGCGTTTACGGTCTGGTCCCAGGATCATTGGCATATGGCCAAACTTTGGCAGCTTCCAACCTAAGGCGTTGTAAATCAAAATTTGAAACGGCGTATTGCTGACGTGATCGTCGCCACGCAAGACGTGACTGATACCCATCAGGTGGTCATCAACAACCACTGCGAATTGGTAGGTGGGGAATCCATCGGCCTTAAAAATCACCCGGTCGACCAGCACTTCATTTTGGAATTCGCGTTTGTCGACAATGACGTCATACCATAATGTGACGCCATCTTCAGGTGTGCGCAGTCGCCAAGCAAAGGGCTTCTCAGTTGCCTCCATCTTCACGATTTCATCGGCACTCAAATCGCGGCAATGCCCATCGTACCCTTCCCATTGGCCGCCGGCGTCGGACACTTCTTTTTCGCGCGAGGCCAAATCATCGGCGCTGCAAAAACAGGGGTAGGCATCGCCACTAGCCTTGAGTTTTTCCAATTGTTCGCGATAAATAGATAGCCGCTCGGATTGCAAATACGGGCCGTGGTCGCCGCCAGCGTGAGGACCCTCGTCCCAGTCCAGCCCCAACCACTCCATGCCTCGTAAAATTGCCGCATAACTTTCTTCAGTACTGCGTTCCTGATCAGTGTCTTCAATGCGCAGCACAAAAGTACCGCCTTGGGAACGAGCGTAGAGCCAATTAAAGAGTGCCGTACGGGCGCCGCCAACGTGTAAAAACCCCGTGGGGCTGGGTGCAAAACGAACGCGCGGCATTTTCAATTCACTCATGAGTGGATGTGGCCTTTCCCATTCAGTATTTAATTCAGGGCTTATTTCAGGACGTCTAGTTTGGTTGCAAATGAGGTTTTTGCCGAGACATATTCTTGCCGGCAGGCTCCCCATTCGCCACAGCGTCCACTAAGCCCGCCAATTGTGCAAGGTCAACGCCATAGACTTCTCGGCTGGCAGCGTCAAGATCCACGCCAGAGGCCGCTTTAGCCAGAAAATCTTGGAGCGATTCCAGGCCACCTTCGTGCTCCACGAGTTGCCAGACCATCAAGAAGGCGCTGTAACTGGCCCGACGAAACATCTCGCGGTCAGCGCCTTCGTCAGCGTCCACCCCTTTCGCAAAAATCGCGTCAACCAATGGCGCCGAAAAAAGCACCGGCCCAGCAGTCTTAAATTCCGCCATGTAATTGAACAAATGCGCCCCGTCTTCACCCATATATTCAACTAGACCATGATGCAACCACGGCGGTAAGTCTTGTGGCAACGCCTGATTCAAGATCCAATCGGTAACCAACATGAAGGCGCCGTGCCCATCCAATGTGCGCGCGAGCAGCACCGGATAGGGCTCAATAGTCACTTCATTGCCCTCCAGTTGGTAAAAGCGCCACACCCCTTGTTTTGTTTGTTCTTTATAATGTGCAGTGTTGTCAGGATTCAAGATGGTCA
>JBLIOK010000217.1:0-4686 GCA_047639735.1 Candidatus Krumholzibacteriia bacterium
GCTTCATCGAATTTAACTATATGATTCTGCAAGCCTACGATTTCATGGTGCTCAATCGCGACTATGGTTGTCAGTTGGAAATGGGTGGCAACGACCAGTGGGGCAATATTTGTTCGGGCATTGATCTTTGCCGTCGGGTCAACCGCCAGGAAGTCTACGGCTTGACCTATCCCTTGATCATGACCGCTAGCGGTGAAAAAATGGGCAAAACCGCGGCAGGCGCCGTTTGGCTGGATGAGAACCGCACTTCAGCTTATGACTTCTTCCAATACTGGATCAACATCGACGACCGCGACGTGTCGCGATTTTTGCGTTTGTTCGCTCGTTTGCCCAAAGCCGAAATTGAGCGGCTCGAAAAACTTGAGGGCGCTGATATCCGCGAAGCCAAGAAAGCGCTAGCACGAGCCGTAACGACCACCGTGCATGGCGAGAAAGCCGCCGCTGATGCAGAAACAGCAGCCACAGCTTTGTTCGCCACCGGCGGCGACACGAGCACGGTTCCGAGCAGCGAACGGTCGGTCGCTGATTTCGAGGGCGAAGGGTGTGGGTTGCTCGATGTCTTGGTTGCTACGGGAATGCTCAAGTCGAATGGCGAAGCCCGCCGCATGGTGCGCCAAAATGCCGTACGACTGGGCGGTGAACTGGTGACAGACGAAAACCGACTGGTCACCACTGCCGATATCGAAGACGGACGAATTGTTCTGCAAATTGGTAAAAAGCGTCACCACCACGTCTTAGTGGTCTGAATGGCAAATTTAAAGGTCCCCCTATCTCCAGTAATATAATCTGGTCCCGATAATGGATACACGCGGCTGATGCGTCTGACGTTGCTTGGTCGCTAGCCTGTGGTGTTTGAGCTGGATCGGTATCAAAAAATCGGTTTTGAAGCCGATATCGGTACCTGGGGCCGCAAACGGCGGGCTCGCTATTCAGTCCGCTGGGGATCATCCGGTAGCTGTTTTTCCAGTACCGGTCCGTTGATTGATGCCCTGGTCAGATTCAATCTATCGCCAGATCCTAAGCTTGTTGGCTCCGTCTTTCGTGGTCTTCCTTCCTGCCTTAATTTTCATTCTTCCAGAGTCAATTGTGGAACTGCCAACCATATGTGGTGTAAAGTGGGCAACATCAGCTCGCTCAGCATCGGTGCCTCTGGAAAGGACAATTCATGCCTCGCTTCAGCTCCGTTAATAATTTGAACCAGACGACTATCAGGGTTCTCACCCTCTTGATTCTGATCTGCCTGTCGACGACGGCATGGGCGAATGCGGAATACGAAAAAGCCAGTGCGAGGTCCGCACACTTGGCTGAAGAACTGCAGTCCTATCAATTGAGCGGTGTCATCACCATGTCGAACCAATCTGAAGGCGAGACAGGTGCGAATGTGTTGGAAGCGACGATGGTCGCAGCAGCGCGTTGGCCAGACCTGATGATGAATAGCCAAGGTGGAGACATGGCAGCGATCAACTTGGGGACCAGCCAAAGTCAAAGCTGGTTCTATTTTGGCATGATGGAAGCTGCCTATGTTGGCCGACCCATCACGTTGAATCGCGATCTTGCTAATGCGGGCATCATGGAGTTGTCCGAAAAAAACATATACAACTTCTTCAACGGAATCGCACAATTTTTGCTCGCGGATGATCTGGAGGTTGGACCTGAAACCGGACACGAAGTGTTGGCGGTCAATGGAGGCGAAGTTCCTTGTCTGGTTTTTACGGCCGAAGGCTCGGGAGTGGCCAATGGCAAAGGCCAACCGGTTGATGGGCCTCAAAAAATATTCTATGATCCTAAATCTGGTTTGGTGCTCAAGAACGAACAAACTCTCTACTTGGAGAACAAGGGAGTTCAAATTGAACGTATCGTCACGTTCATTTTGTCAGATTTTGCCTTGAACGAAGGCGTGGAAGAAGAAAAATTTGCTTACACACCGCCGGCAGAAGTCCGCGTAGTCAATGAACTCGACCGGCTAACCAACCCCGATTCAATGACCGGTGAACAAGCGCCGGACATCACATTTACTGATTTTGATGGCGAAACATTTCAGCTTTCAGAGATGCGCGGGAAGCCTGTCTTTATCGATTTTTGGGCGACCTGGTGCGGGCCGTGCAAGATGGAAATGCCACACATTGAATCGCTTTACCACGAGTTAGGCGTTTCGGGAAAAATACAGATTATCGCTGCCAGCAGCGAAGACCGTCACTCCCTGCAAAACTTTCTCGCCCGCAATCCCTATTCGTTTCAGGTGGTGACGGTGGCCGGTGAGGACGTTCACAAACGATTCAAAACCACCAGTATTCCAACGGGGTTTGTGATCGATGCCGAGGGCGTGATTCGAGCGCACATGGTTGGTGCTCAATCCGAGGCCCAGCTCAGAGAAGCTTTTGCCAAAGTTGGCGTGAAGTGATCGAGATCTATTTCGCGTGCAGCTCAACCCGTCGATTAGCCGCCCGGCCACCTGCAGTGGCGTTGTCGGCGATTGGCACATCTTCGCCATAGCCCACCGCCGCTAGCCGGTCGCTTGCCACACCCATTTGGATCAATGAAGCTCGCACCGATTCGGCGCGTTGCTGTGACAAAGACCGATTGATTTCTGCATCTCCAGTAGAGTCGGTATGGCCCTGGATTTCATAGCGCAGTGATTTGTCCTCGTTCAATGATTGCGCCAGACTAATCAGTATCGTGATCGATGACGGCGTGAGTTCAGCACTGCCGCTCACAAAATTTACGCCTTCGATAACATTGACTGGTTTGATGGCCGGTATGAACACGGCCGCCGCTTCGATGGTGGGCGCGGTCACGGCGCAGCCGTGTTCGTCAACCTGAGAGTCTACAGGCGTGCGGGGGCAACGGTCATTGATGTCCAGCACACCGTCCTGGTCATTGTCAGGGTCCGGGCAACCGTCTTGGTCTTGCCAACCATCAATGTCTTCAGCTTCGTTAGGGCAACTATCGCGACCATCATAGATGCCGTCGCCATCGTTATCAGGGTCGGGACAGCCATCTTCGTCTTGGAAGCCATCAAGGTCTTCGGCCCGGGTGGGGCAGGCGTCGTCGGCATCAAGAATTCCATCGCCATCATTATCGGGATCAGGGCAGCCATCGAGATCGTTGTACCCATCCATATCTTCTGGTTGGTCTGGGCACATATCTTTGTCGTCAGGGATGCCGTCGCGGTCGCGATCACCGGAGCCGAACCACCAGGTCACACCGATTTGATAGGATACGAGAGCAGTGTTGGCGTCAACGTGCTCCGGGCCCCAATAGGAACTGAGACCGATGTTGTCATTGCTGTTGCCGGTCAGAATGTCGTAACGACCACCGAGATTGAGGTCGATGGTTTTGCTCAGGGCATAGCTGAGGCCCACTTCGAAAAGCATGGTGAAATCGCTGCCTTCGAGAGCCGTGACATTGCCGTCCGTATCAAACCCGAAGATGGCGTCGCCCGAGGGGAACCAGCCGACATCTTCACCGGTCAGGTCGACGACTTTCCAGCTGGTAAGGCCGACTCCGAAACCTGCCGTGGGTGTGAATTTTGAGTCAGGCCGAAAGCGATGCTGAATCTTGAGCGCAGGCTGAAAGATTGTGGTGTAGAGAGGGGCGCTGCTGGTGCCGCTCCAGCCCACTTCTTGGCCTTGGACCTCAGCTCCGGGGCGCACGTGTCCGGATCGAAAACTGAGAGCAAGATTCCAATTGGGGTTGAGACCGCGCATGATTTGCAGTCCGCCAAACTCATTGACGGTGCTGTAGTCCCAGGCGCCTTCGGTGAGCTTCATGGCGCCAAATTCAAGGCCGATACCCCACAGACCAGAGTGGTCTCTGCCTGATGGTGCCGTGGTCTGCTCTTGGGCCGTGCTTAAAGACGGCAACAATACGCAGAGAGCTAGAATGGTAGAACACAGGCTAAAATGGGATTTCATCGAGGCCCTCTGGGATATTTTCCCGTTTTTATACGAAATCGAAGGATTGCAGCACGAATATCAATGCAGATGCATTTTTTGAAGAACCAAGGCCTAAAGCATCCTAGGTCCTATCCACGGTAAAGGCAAGTCTGCTTCCCCTAAGGGAACATGGGCCTTTAGATGGTGGCTTCGGCCAGTTATAAGAAGAGCACATGCAAAAAAAGCGCCACCTGAAAATTAGGTGGCGCTCAAATTATTGGCATCGGCAGTGGAAAGGGCTTTCCAAGGCGATTGCTTGTCGTTTTGCCGGACAAATTCCGAACGTATCGTCTGATGAAACGATCTCAGTCCATGTGTAGATCGAGTTTTTGGATAACCTCAACCGGGCCAGCTATTGAGCCACGGCCGCTACGTCCGTTTTCTTCATCGGTATAATCACCAAATACACCAAGTTCAATGACTTGGGATTTGAGAGTAGGTTTTGCATAAGTCTTTTTTTTCATGACCCTCCAGTGCTAATTTCATGAGTAATCATGAGAATTAGCGGGCGATATCCTGATGATTCTAAATACTTTACTCGAACATCAGCGTGTCATCGTCTTCACAAGATTGCTCATAATTGACGAACCTGCAATGCAAAATATGAAGCGACAGTACTATTTCATCTGAATATCATTATAAAGCATAAAAAAACTGAAGTCAACACTGTATTTGCATTATTGTGGGCTAACGGTCGTACCATGTTGCAATGAGTAAAGTCGCTTGTATATACCATTGTGGGCTATTAGCG
>JBLIOK010000218.1:0-4669 GCA_047639735.1 Candidatus Krumholzibacteriia bacterium
TGGAAGAAGATTTGGAATGGAGTGACTATTCAGTCAAAGCTTACACCCTGGGGATTTGGGCTGGTGGCTACAGCAGTTCTACTTACTTGGAAAACGCTCCACTTGTAGGGCGTACGGTTCTGGAAATAGGCGCCGGCGATATCAACGGCTACGATGGCAATGTCTTGGCGGAATCCCGAGACACCAAGCATTACACGGGCGCCACGAAATCTATCGAAGCAACTGACAGCTTCGGTGCCCGAATTGGCATTTATATCGCCAACGAATTTCACATTGATTTGGTCGCCAGTTACGCAACCGGTGTTGCCACGACGACCATGCTTTTCACCGAGGACCCAGACAACGCCCCCGACGTTAGCGAGCGCTTGGAGGTCGACAGCGACCCCGGCTTCAAAACCTACAAGGGCGGACTGGCTTTAATGTACGATGCCCGCCCGGCCGCCATATTCGGAATCGTACCGAGTCTCGGTTTTGGCCTCGGTGGAATCATCAATCGGTATAGCGTTTTGGAAGATAAAACGGCGCTCTACCTCGAGGGCAGCTTTGCTTTGAACTACGAATTGTTTGACGGCTTTGAGTTGGGCGCTCAAATAGACCTCACGACCTACGCCTTCCAGGTTGACGAGCTGGATTATTCGCAGGTTATTAACTATGCGACTTATAGCCTAGGCGTCTCGTGGTTTATTGACCGCGTTCCTGAGCCCGTACGGGCAGCCCAGATGGCGGAGAAGAAGTAACGCGAACTGCGCACCGTTACTGAAACAGAATCGAGTTAAGCCACCCATCATATGGGTGGCTTTTTTTGGGTGAAACAATAGCACACACTTGCCCGACGGTGCCCAACTAGCGGACTCGCACCTGCCCAAAACTCTTACAAAAAAAGCGGCACCAATATGGCGCCGCACAATAATCTGCAAACAATTTGGGTGTAAATGGTAGGCCACCCAGGACTTGAACCTGGCACAACCTCCTTAAAAGGGAGATGCTCTACCTGATGAGCTAGTGGCCCACCCAAATCGTTGTGCGATTTCTCGCAGGTCCGCAATATATACGGCCCCTTATCGCCTGTCAAAGAAATAGCGGTCAATCTCTTAAGTGGATACGCCCGTTGGAGTCCAGATCATTTGTTCCCGATCACGACCTACGCTCACGCCAACAATCAAGGTGCCCAGTTCCTTTTCCAAGAATTCCAGAAACTTACGCGCATTGGCTGGCAATTCCTGCAGTTTACGCGCTTCGTGAGTTGGCTTTTTCCAGCCCGGAAATTCACGATAAACGGGGCGACAGCGTGGCAGGACTTCGCTTAAAACCGGATACACCGTCGTCTCTTCCCCATCTAGCTCATAAGCTGTGCCTACTTGGATAGCCTCCAGATCGTCCAGCACATCGAGCTTTGTGATGATCACGCCATTCATACCATTGATATCCACCGCGTAGCGCGAGGCCACCATATCAAACCAACCGCAACGTCGCGCGCGGCCGGTGGTGGCTCCATACTCACCGCCGGCTTCACGCAAGGCATCGCCACGCTCGCCCAACAATTCAGTCGGGAAAGGACCGTTGCCAACCCGCGTGCAATAGGCTTTAAAGATTCCGTTGATATCACCGAGCGTACGGGGCGGCAGCCCTGTACCGGTCAAGGCTCCACCGATAGTGCTGCTGCTGCTCGTGACATAAGGGAACGTGCCGTGATCCAAATCCAGCATGGTGCCTTGCGCGCCCTCGAATAACGCGGACTCTGTGCCCTCGCGCACACCACTGAGTTTATCGTATGCATTGACCACCATCGGAGCAATCAACTTGGCCAAGACAACCAGTTCTTCGGCCACCACACGCGCCGGCAGCGGCTCAGCGTCGTAGTACTCACTGAGCAACTCGTTCGCCGCCAAGACTTTTTCGATCGCTTTGCGCTCCAGATTCTCCGTCGGCAACAACAGATCCCCCATGCGCAAACCCGTGCGCTGGATTTTATCAAGGTAGGCGGGACCAATGCCGCGGCCCGTCGTGCCGATACTCTTGCGCTTAAGGCGTGCTTCACGCAGCTCGTCAAAGCGTTTGTGGTACGGCATCACCAAAGTTCCGCTGGCCGAGATGAACAACCGGTCACGAACTCCAATTTCTTTTTGCTCCAAAGCGATGATCTCGTCGCGAAGGCTCCAGGGATCGACCACCATCCCGCCACCGAGCATACACTTCACCCCAGGATGCAGGATCCCCGACGGCACCAAGTGCAGCACGTGTTTATCTGGTCCGATATGAATGGTGTGCCCAGCGTTGGCTCCACCTTGGTAGCGCAAAACCCAATCCATTTTTTGGCTCAGGGTATCGACGATTTTGCCTTTGCCTTCGTCGCCCCACTGGCCACCAATGATCACACGGTTTTCCACGAAACTCTCCAGATTGACGGAAAATTTAAAAAGTACCCAGACGCAAGACATCTCGTCACGCGAGTGGTTGGACTACAAATATCATGCGGAGATCAGTTGGCGTCAAACAGAGCTTTCAACGCACCCCAGGTTCTTTCGTCCACCAGCGGCCCAGAGCCGCAATCATCAAATACGCCAGGGTTCCCGGCCTGTTCGGTGACATTGCCATCAGGATTGCCGTCGCCGTCACTGTCCCCGACCTCCACACCATTCAAACAGCCGTCGTTGTCCGAATCCAGCTGGGCCAGGTCCAAATCCCAAATACGCCCGCTGGCGAGAAAGTCGAGGCCAAATAGGTTCATTTCTTTGTCATTAACGGTAGGAACGTCGACCGTATGGCAAGCTAGACAGAGGTTTGGCGCCGTGACGGGCAATTTATTCATCTCAAACTCGGTTGCGTGGGCTTCACCACCTGAAAACACAAATAAGACCGCTAAAACGGCCAATAAGCGACATGTGTTTTCTACGGCGAGAGGTCTCATTCACCAGCCTAGTGGTCCGAGAGTGGTTAGCATTAGCAACAACGCTTCCATTATACCCGCCCGAGAGGTCGGACGTCAATTCGGCCTGCAATTCAAGCAGGGGCGTCGTTCGCTGCCAAGACGGCATCTACCCAAGCCACAACTTCGTCCCGACCCAATTTCTTAGCTGCTGAGGTCGGAAAAACAGGGGTGTCCGAGTCCATACCCAAGGCATCAATTATCTCGGTAAATCTCTTAGCGCGGCTATTGGTTCCGACTTTGTCAATTTTTGTCAGCGCAACCGCACTGGGATGCCCCGAAGCCCTTATCCATTCCGCGACTTCCAAATCGTCGGCCGACGGTTGGTGCCTCGAATCGAGCAATTGAAAAATCACCAACGGCCGTCTCTGTCCGGCAATATAACGGGAGAATTGCACCTTCCATTCGGCGCGTACCCGTTTACTCACCTTGGCATAACCATAGCCCGGCAAGTCCACCAAGAGAAACCGGTCATCAATGCGGAAGAAGTTGAAAAGTCTAGTCTTCCCCGGCTTGCCACTGATCCGCGCCATGTTGTTGCGGTCCAGAAACAAATTGATCAACGAAGACTTGCCACAATTACTGCGCCCTAGAAAAGCGAACTCCGGCAATCCCGGTTCGGGCAAGCTGGGTAAATCAGGGCAGCTGATGACAAATTCAACTTCCATGTCGACTAATTCCCGTCGGCTTGCGCCGTCGGTGCTGCGGGCTTTGAGGCCGGCTTTACCCGACGTCGGCCATGAACCTTTTTCGTTTCGCCACCGACCAACGCCAGCTCCAAAACTTCATCCATCGTCTCAACCATATGCACTTGCAGTTCTTCACGGATTACCGAGGCGAGCTCCAAGTAATCTTTCTCATTGTCTTTGGGAATGATCAAGTGCTTGGATCCCGCTCGAATTGCCGCCACTGCTTTTTCCGGCAAGCCCCCGATGGGCAAGACACGACCTCGTAAAGTCACCTCGCCCGTCATGGCGACATCAGAACGTACCGGCACATCGCGCAGTAGCGAAATGATGGCCGTCGCCATAGCAATCCCAGCGCTCGGGCCATCTTTTGGGATCCCACCTTCCGGCACATGGAGATGAATTTGATTCTCTTTGAACCAGGTCGACGACGTTTCGCGGCAAACGACCCGCGCATAGCTGAGTGCCGTTTCGGCAGACTCTGTCATCACTTCTTTGAGATTCCCAGTGATCATGATTTTCCCGCGACCAGGCACAGCAGCCACTTCGATCTCAAGAATTTCGCCACCGACCATGGTCCAGGCCAAGCCAACGACCAAGCCCACCTCGGGTTCGCGGTCGACCAGCTTGCGACGGAACTTTGGCACACCCAAATACTTCTGCAAATTCCCCGCGGTAACTGCCGGCGGAAATTTACCTTCTTCGGCGTGATGTTTCGCTACTTTGCGACAAATGCTCGCCAGCTCGCGCTCGAGGTTTCTCACTCCGGCCTCGCGAGTGTGGCCATCAATAATGGCGTGAAAGACGGAAGACTTGAAGCCCCCCTTCCACTTTTTCAAACCGTGCCGAGTGATCTGACGCGGCGCCAAAAACTCTTCTGCGATCGCGATTTTCTCATGCTCCAAATAGCCGGGAATGCGAATGATTTCCAAACGATCTTCAAGAGCCGCCGGAATCGTATTCAAACTGTTCGCCGTCGTAATGAACATGACATTGCTCAAGTCAAAATCCACTTCGAGATAGTGATCACTGAAGGTGCTGTTTTGTTCGGGATCCA
>JBLIOK010000219.1:0-4647 GCA_047639735.1 Candidatus Krumholzibacteriia bacterium
CACCATGCCATCGGCGAATACGCCGAGGCCCGTTTTGCCTTCAGATTCTTCCTTAAGGTGAGTGTTGATATGCATGCGAGTGCTGTTCCACCAGACGAAGAACGGTTTGTCGTCTTCAACGGCTTGCTCCATGAAGCCTATCGCCTTAGCCGAGACTTCTTCGTCCACGGTTTCCATCCGCTTTTTCGTCAGCGGGCCAGTGTCCGTAATTTCGCCATTGGCAAAGCTATGAATCACACCTCGAGGACCGAATTTTTTGCGGAATTCCTCGTCCTTCGGATAATTAGGATGTTCGGGCTCTTCCTCCGCATTCAAATGGTAGAGGTTGCCATAAAACTCATCGAAGCCGTGATTGGTCGGCAGCATCTCATCCAAATCGCCAAGATGGTTCTTACCAAACTGACCTGTCGCATAGCCGAGAGGCTTGAGCAGTTCAGCAATCGTTGGGTCTTCCTTTTGCATTCCTTCGGGCGCGCCCGGCAAACCAACTTTGGTCAAACCCGTGCGCATCGGCGATTGGCCCGTGATAAATGCAGCGCGACCAGCGGTGCAACTTTGTTGGCCATACCAGTCAGTAAACATCACGCCCTCTTTGGCGATGCTGTCAATATTTGGCGTGCGGTATCCCATGATGCCTTGATTGTAGGCGCTGATATTAAAGCCACCGATGTCATCACCCCAGATGACTAGGATGTTTGGCTTTTTAGCGGGAGCTTCGTCTTGCGCTTGAACAATACCTGACATGGCGACGCACATTATAGCCAGAGTCAGGGTCATTACGGTTCTTCTCATTCTTCTCGACATCTTCATAATCAGGAACCCTCCGTTCCAAACGGGACTTTCTGGCGGTTCGCAGAACAGCCAGAGTCTCATTTATATGATAACAGGACCGATACTTGCGAGATCAAACAGCAGAGTACCAAGCGAAGGGGAGTTATGACACAGATGGCGCGGTGACACCACCTCGGTTTTCGGCCGTCAGATCACCTGACCATATACGAACAGTCTGCCATTTTAGTGACACCGACGGGAACCGGTTCGGTTACGAAACCCAGCTTATGGTACAGGTTTATGGCCACGTCATTGCTATCATAGACAAAGAGTGAAAACTTGTGCTCTCCGTTGCCCTCTTCGGCAATAATCAATACCAGCAGTTTTTCGCCGAGGCTCTGGCCTCTCAACGTTGGGTCGACCAGCACTCGGCACAGATGATTGTTGCCAAACCGCTGCGCAACTTGGGCAAAGCCAACGACCGCGCCATCGTCCACCAGAGAATACGAACGGTTAACTGACCATTGGATTTGTTCCTTTAGCGTAGCCAAATCAAATGGGTAGGTGATCGCCGGTCCGCCCCAAATCTGCGCTTCTTCCGCGGTGTGCAGCCAAGTCGTCAACAGGTCCAGGTCTTGTTCTTCAGCCTTTTTTAACTCCATCAATTTGGACCCAAAACCTCTGCCAAAGCGGAGGACAATGTCCCGTGCTTGAATGCAAAACCCGCCGAGGTGATTTTGCTCGGCAAAACGCGTTGCCCGGCCAAGAGCAACTCCTCGCCCATTTGCCCGAACAGCAACTTGATGCCAAATGCTGGTATCGGAAAAACCGTTGGCCGGCCCAATTGTGCGCCAAGAGCTTTGGTGAATTCACGATTGGTGACCGGATGCGGCGCCGTGGCGTTGACCGCGCCCCGAATGTCGTCTTGGGCAAGGCAATGCATCATGATGCCCACCAAATCATCAAGGTGAATCCACGACATCCATTGCCCGCCGCGCCCCATCACGCCGCCCAAACCCAAGCGAAACGCCGGCAACATCTTGCTCAACGCGCCCCCACCCCGGCCCAGAACAAGGCCAGTGCGCAACAACACGGTGCGCACGCCCAGCCCTTCGGCTGGCAATGCAGCTGCCTCCCATTGCTGACAAAGTTTGCTACAGAAGCTGTCGTCCGTGCCAAAGTTTTCGTCGACTGGATGTTCGGTCGGATCAACACCGTAATAGCCAACCGCCGAACTGCTGATAAACACGCGCGGCTTTGTGGTCACCTTTTCGAAGTAAGAAATCAACTGCCCGGTCGTATTCAGCCTGCTTGCGATGAGCCGTTGCTGTTGGCTTTGATCCCATCTCTTATTGGCGATCGGTTCGCCAGCCAAGTTGATAACAGCTTCAAAGACAGTATCGGGACTCAAGTCTTCTATGTTCCCAACCGCACTTGCTGGCGAAGGCACCGATTGCGGGTTACGACTCAGGACGACGACGTCATGTCCTTCGCTGATCAGTCGAGCGCAAAGTGCCGTGCCTAAAAATCCGGTACCACCTGTCACGAGGAATTTCATATTGTCCTCTGCCCCTTGGGGCCTCTTTCAGTTGTTCTCTTAGTTGGATCCGATTTCAAGTTCATCACCAACTTTGATCACTTCGCCTTCACCCGCTAGCAGAGTTGAGTTTTGGCCAAAAAACGCGCCACGACTGTCTCTCTGCGTTTTCATAAGCGTCAATGTCTTCAATGGTTCTTTTGGGTTTTTCTTGTCACCGGTCTGCTGGTTTATGGTTGTGATCGAACAGCGCTGGCAAGGCTTGCGCAAACCCAGATGGTAACGGCCATCACGGACAACCAGCGTATCGATGTCATCTTCTTGAAAGGGTGTCACGCCATGAAGAACGATGTTAGGCCGAAACCGATCCATCGTGATTCGAGCAGCCCGGTTGCTCGCCAATGAGTCATTCAAATGAGCGAGCGATTCGCCGGAGGTGATCAAGAAAGGAAACCCGTCGGCGAATCCCGTATGCGAATCTTCACCGCGCAGCTTCTTAGGATCAACACTGCGAATGTGGTCTTCGTGGAAACGAACCAGCCGGAGTTCGCCGCTTTCGTCTGGCTTCAATACACTTTTCAGCCAGGCGGACGCTTCCGCCCCCTCATCGTGGGCCAAGCACTGGTCATTCCAGACGGTCACTTCACGCTGGACCGAATCGCTTCGCAAAAAAGGAACCTGAAGGGGCTCTTGGGTCGAGTGCTCCAAGATCAACGCATCGTCGCTCAACGAGACTTTGACGGTGGCCATGACGGGAATTTCACGTTGCGTTACGAAACAGTCATTCTCATCGATAACCATCCACATGCGATCGTGCTGCAGACCGCGCACACCCAGGACAGCGCTTTTCAGCGAGATTCCTTGGAGCGATTTAACCGGGTAAATATGCAGGCCAGTGACTTCGATCATACTTTTGCCTTTTTGATTTAGGGATATTGCCACAGAGAATATATCACGGATTGTTCAACGGCGAAAACAGTTGCACAGTATTGCCGTCAGGATCTTTCAATTGGAGAATCCGCTGGTTCAGCTCTTCAAATTCGACGACCTCATATTCTTCGCCGGTTTCAGCTTTTATCCGCGCGGCAACTTCGCCAACATCGGCTACCGCAAAACCCACCTTGCGAAACCCCAGGGCTCGATCGGCAGCCTGTGCGCGGCGATCAAAAATGATCTCCACCAACAGTTGGCCGTTCCCGACATTTTCAATACGCCAGGCGCCGTTTGCGGCTGCTGAACCACCAAGTTTTTCTAATCCGAAGGCAGCGCAGTACCAAGCGACCGATTTGTCGACCTCCTGCACGTAGATAGCAAAATATTGTGGAGCGAGAATTTCGTCTACGAATGGCGCTGTCTCAGCGGCAACGGCCTCGCCGAAGGCGCCAATCAGCAGCAGAAGAGTGAAAAATGCGCAGCGCCACTTCATTGGATTCATCATTACTCCCTATTTATGGACGGTGATAGACCTGTTATATCACGCTCGTAGGCTTTGGTGCCATCTATAGTCAAAGGGAGTTTCATCGGTACTTAAGGCTGGTCGACGCGCAATTTAATATTTATACCTTGGTAATATTATCCAGATGTTTTACCTTGGTATAAATAATCGCAAATTAGCCGAAAGATGAGCAAATGGACACTCAGGAACAATTCACGGCCTTTGCCGGCCCAGAAAACGTCGTAACAGGCCCTCTGAACGAAGTCGCCCAGGCCGCTCGCACCCTGATCGAAGCCAGTGAACCACGTCCGGTGCTCGTTTTTTCGAACAATACAGGCGCCCAGCTCGATATTGACCTGCGGGGTGGCCCTGAAGCCGTGGTCGCCCAATACTCAGCGAAACCTGCGTTAGTGGCCGAATCTGCAGCCCCGCGCAAGCCCGGGCGCCCTAAATTGGGGGTTGTCGGTCGCGAAGTCACCCTTATGCCTCGTCATTGGGAATGGCTGAATGTGCAACCGGGCGGTGCATCTGTCGCTTTGCGAAAACTAGTGGAGCAAGCTCGGCGGGGAAACAAACATCTCGACCGCGTGCGCTTTGCGCGTGAAGCTACCTATCGGTTTATCTCGGCCATGGCCGGCAACGAACCCGGGTTTGAAGAGGCGTGCCGTGCGCTTTTCGCTGGCAACAAAGATGGATTCACCGAGCAATCACAAGCGTGGCCTATGGATGTTTGTGAATTCGCTCAGGCGCTAGCGCTCAACGCTTTTGAAGACTAAATGCGTTAACGCCGCCAAATAAACGCGTGATTCACAACGTCTTCAGATCCCCAAATGCCCCGAAGTCTGCGAAATAGGGCTTCCGGTAACCCAACTCTTTCATAACCGCTTCCAACTCGGCATTGGTA
>JBLIOK010000220.1:0-4582 GCA_047639735.1 Candidatus Krumholzibacteriia bacterium
CGAAGATGCCTTTCCTGTCACCAGTTGTGATTGCCCAGATTGCCGGGCAGCTTGTCTCAATTCACCTGGCTGGTTCATGCCGGAGCAGATTCCTGCCTTGGCTGAACACCTGGGCGTATCGGTGGAGAAGTTGTTCCGCGGCAAGTTGGCAGTCGGTGTAACGTGTATGCCCGATGGCCAACAGGTCCACGGTGTTATGCCCCACAAACTTCGTGACGGAAAAAAAGCAGGCACGGTGTGGACGCTGCTCGAGTTGGCCGATCCGGGGCGCTGCGTTTTCTTTGACCGCGGCAAATGCACGATCTACAAATTTCGGCCTTATGAGTGCGCGCGAATGATGCACGACCGCCCCGATGAAGCCGTCAATTTACGACACCGAATTGTGCCGCGTTGGACCACAGCGGCCTTGAAAGAATATGGCGAGTTGGTGAAGGGAAACCTATCGACTCATCAACCGAATAAAAAACGGCGGCCTTAAGAGACTGGTTGTGCGGTGAGCTTGAGCCCAACGATCGAAATCAGCAGCAAGGCCAATAGGGCGATTCGGCCGGCATGCAGGGGTTCGTCGAAAAGGACGACGCCAAAGATCGTTGCTCCTAGAATGCCGATCCCTACCCACACCGCATAGGCCGTGCCGATGGGCAGAGTTTTGACGGCGATGCCGAGCAGCCACATGCTCACTGCCATTGCGCCGAGGGTCAATGTGCTGGGCCACAATCGACTAAATCCTTCGCTGTATTTCAAGCCAATGACCCACGCCATTTCAAATATTCCGGCTACGACTAAGATCAACCAGTTGGACATCGTTTTTCCTTTGGTAGAATGAAAACGGACCATCGCCGCAGACCATCCCTGAAACCGACAAACGCGTCAATACGCAATAAGTTGCTGATTGTGCTGCGGATCTCGAGGCGCCTTTGACTCCGATTGGCGCCGTGGAGGGTGCTCGTTGATGGAAGACTCTTGGAAGACGCACTGGTGGAGCCTAGACTGAAATCGTATTTAGAGTGAGGAGTGCGATGGCTTTTGTGATCGGGGCTAAATGCGGGCCGTACGCAGTTAATAGAGCGCCGGTGTGACCGAGATTGGGTTTGTTGGGGCACGCCTCGCCTTGACTTCTGACAACGACTCTCCGACCATGGTTTTCTGCGGCACGCTGCTGCGACTCAAATTCTCTTCAATAGCTGGATCTCAATGGCCCTGATTGAACTCAAAAACCTGACGCTGAGCCTTGGCGGTCCCTTGATCTTGGATCAAGTGAATCTGCGAATCGCTGAGCGTGAACGGATCTGCTTGGTTGGCCGCAACGGTACCGGCAAGTCCACGTTGTTGAGAATTCTAGTCGGTACGGTCAAAGCCGATAGCGGCGAATTAGTTGTCGGCAAAGGGCTACGAGTCAGCATGTTGCCGCAAGAAGTTCCGCTAAATCTGACCGGCACCGTCCATGATATCGTATTGCAGGGGTTCGCCGACGCCCAGGTAGCAGCCCCAGATTGGGAGCACGCGCACATTGTTTCTCAGGTTTTGACGCGGGGTGAGTTGTCGGGTGAGGACCGGTTTGAAGATCTTTCGATGGGCAACAAAAGACGCGTCTTGTTGGCCCGAGCCATGGTTGTCGAACCCAGTGTGTTGTTGCTCGACGAACCTACGAATCATTTGGATATAGACGCGATCTCTTGGTTGGAAGATGAGTTGCTACGCTTCAACGGCACCCTCATTTTTGTGACCCATGATCGCGCCTTTTTGCGCGCCTTGGCCACCCGCATTGTCGAACTCGACCGAGGGCAGTTGCGCGATTGGACTTGCGATTACAGCACCTTTCTGGCTCGTAGGGATGAAGCCCTGCGGGTTGAGCATGAGCAACGGGCCGAATTTGACCGCAAGTTGGCCAAGGAAGAAGCCTGGATGCGCCAGGGTGTGCGCGACCGGCGTACGCGGAATGAAGGACGGGTTCGCGAACTTAAGAACCTACGCTCCGAACGCTCGGCGCGGCGCGAAAAATCCGGTGGTGCCAAGCTGCTGCTGCAAGATGTGCACCGCAGTGGCAAGTTGGTCGCGAGGATAAAAAACCTTCAGTTTGCCTGGGGCGAAAAAATCATCGCGGATGATTTTTCAACCTTGATCCAACGCGGCGATCGTATCGGAGTTTTGGGTCCGAACGGTTCGGGGAAAACGACACTGCTGCGTTTGTTGCTGGGGGACCTTGAGCCAAATTCTGGTACCGTGGAAATGGGGACCAACCTTGAGGTGGCGTACTTTGATCAACAACGTGACCAGTTGGATGAGTCCAAAACGGTTTTGGAAAACATCACCGATGGCCACGACACTGTCTTTTTTGGCGGTCGCACGATTCACTCGGTGACCTACTTGAAAAATTTCCTCTTCGCACCTGATCGTGCCCGTTCGCCCATCACCCATTTGTCAGGTGGTGAACGCAATCGACTTTTGTTGGCCCGCCTTTTTACCCGCCCGGCAAATTTGCTCGTGCTTGATGAACCGACCAACGACTTGGACGTTGAAACAGTGGAGCTGCTGGAAGAGCTGGTCGCCGATTTTGCCGGCACACTTTTGTTGGTCAGTCACGACCGCGAATTCTTGGACAACGTCACGACTTCGACCTTGGTCCTCGAAGGGGATGGGCAAATAGCAGAAACAGTGGGCGGATATCGAGACTGGGCCCGTGCTTCGTTAAAACGCCGAAAAGAGGCCCGAAAGTCAGGCTCAGCAGTGCCTATCTCGACCGAAAGCGATGTGGTCAAGAAGGGCTCCGACTCGCCGAAGGAGGGCTCCGCCAAAGGCAAAGCGCGTTTGAGTTGGAAAGAACAGCGAGAATTGGAAACCTTGCCTGATAAGATCGAGGCGCTGGAGGCGGAGCAAGTAGCGATGCATGAGCGGATGGCAGATCCTTTGTTTTACCAGTCTGATAGCCGTGAGATCGCGAAATTGCAGGAGCAGTTGAGTCTTGCAACCGACGAACTAGCAACAATATATGACCGCTGGAGCACGCTGGCTGAACGCGCTGAATAAGGCGACATACACCATTTGTGCATGCTTAGTTTGAGGGGATAGCGGCTGTGTATCACCCTTCAGTTCCCCCAACCGCCTGGCGACTCTCCTAGCCTACTCTGTTGCCATCCCGTCATTTACTGGCGCTGAGAAAAAACCAAGTATACATTTCTTTGAAATGGTTCTCCGAACCAAGAGGTGCCTGGTATTTAGGGTGCTTCAATTCGCAGCTTGGTTCTTTATTGCGGCTAGGCTGGTCTATTCACCTGACTCCCTCTCCCGTATGCTTTACGGCGATCGGACTGAGGGCGAGGAGGCGACCCAACGTCATGTCTACCGATACCACCATCAGACAAGACGATGTCACCATCCGTTTCGCTGGAGACTCCGGCGACGGGATGCAGTTGACAGGCACCCAATTCACAAACACCACCGCTAAGGTTGGCAACGACCTGGCCACTTTCCCGGATTTCCCGGCGGAAATTCGCGCCCCAGCTGGCTCACGGGCCGGTGTCTCTGGTTTTCAAATCCACTTCAGCTCCAAGGACATCTACACGCCGGGCGACGCGCCAGGTATGTTGGTTGCCATGAACCCTGCCGCGTTGATCACCAATTACAAAGATCTCGCCCCAGGCGCGATCATCTTGGTGAACACGGGCGCCTTCAAGGAAATTGATCTCAAGAAGGCCAAGTTGGAATCCAATCCCTTGACCGACGGGACCCTGAAAGGGTTCCGGGTCATCGAAGAGGACATCAACAAGCGCACGATCGAAGCCTTGGCTGAAACAGAATTGAAAAAGACTGACGTGTTGCGCTGTAAAAACTTTTACACGCTGGGTATGGTTTATTGGTTGTATAGTCGGCCGCTAGAACCAACGCTAGATTGGTTGAAGGTTAAGTTCGCCAAAAAGCCTGATCTGATTGACGCGAACTCTCGCGCCTTGAAAGCCGGATACAACCACGGTGAATTGTTGCGCCTTTTTCAGGGCCGCTACGAAGTGCCGAAGTTGGAAAATGCTCCCAAAGGACACTACCGAAATATTATGGGTAACGAGGGCTTGGCGATTGGCTTGGTCACCGGAGCACGGTTGGCTAATCTGGACGTCTTCCTTGGTTCTTACCCCATCACGCCGGCGACAGACATTCTACAGCATATGGCGTTGATGAAAAATTACGGCGTGATCACCTGCCAAATGGAGGATGAAATCGCAAGCATTTGCACTGCGATCGGTGCCTCCTATGCTGGGCATTTGGGCGTGACGACCACCAGCGGTCCTGGTTTAGCGCTTAAAACAGAAGCCGCTGGCTTAGCTGTGATGACGGAATTGCCTCTGGTGATTGTGGATGTTCAACGCGGTGGCCCTTCAACGGGATTGCCCACTAAGGTTGAGCAATCGGATCTGTTGCAGTCGCTCCATGGCCGCAACGGCGAGTGTCCGTTGCCTGTCATTTCGTGTGCGACGCCATCGGATGCTTTTGAATGCGCAGTCGAAGCGTGCCGGATCGCGACGCAGTATATGACCCCAGTTATTTTGCTGAGTGATAACTACATCGCCAACGGTGCAGAGCCCTGGAA
>JBLIOK010000221.1:0-4573 GCA_047639735.1 Candidatus Krumholzibacteriia bacterium
GAAAAGACAATGCCCTTCTTCCCTAACTCAGCCAGGCCGCTCTGGACTTCCCGCACGCGCAGCACATCGATTGAATAGACGGTCACAATCTGGGTCGCGGTATAACGAAATCCGCCTTCGTTGCCACCGCCATACTGCTGCGCCAACTTGTCGACAATTGCCGGCGTATTGCGAGACACTTCACTTTCGGGCACACCCGCCGAATTCAAATAGTCTTCTATCTGGTCGCTATTCATATCCAAAGTTTGGTACAACGCATTCAAATCATTATCGGCCACCGTATAGGCAATCGGCCAGATAACGACATCCGCCTGCACCTCTTTTTCAGCCAATCCTTTGACCACCACGGTTCTGTCCAAGGCCTTCACATTCAACGCGCCCGTGCCCAAGCTCCAACCCAAAACGCCGCCGGCAACGACCAGCAAAACACCCAAGATGGCGCTGCTTCGACTATTCATCATTTTCTCCATCTGGTTCAATTGCAAACAGATCACTCACGAGCGCCGCACAAGCGTCGGCCAAAACATTGTCAAGCAGCGGAAACTTCACCGACGCACTGTTGACTTCGATCTCGGGCAAGCCGTCTTCTTCCTCAGAGGGGGTGACAACGAGGTCTTGGTTTTCAATCATGGCATCGCCGGCCAATAACTCTGTAATTTCGCGCTTCACATCGCCGCGCCAAACCGATCGGCCGCTTCGCAAGTCGTACACTTCGAGAGTCATTTTCACAGTGCGTCGTGACTTCGCTGTATTACCAAGCGAGTCTGCGGGTGGACGAGCATCATTATTGTCAAGACCGATGCGATTGTTAACGTCAGGCAGGCTTCGACTGATGCTTACTTCGTTTTCGTCTATACGGGCTAAGACGAGGTAGGTGATGTCCGGCAAATCGGCCGCTACGAGTTTCAACAAGGACGGCTGCACCACTTCGCCGCGCGAGAAGTCCAACTGCACTTGCGTGATCGTATCGGCCGGGATGTTTTCGCGCAAGGCTGACCAGGACCACACATCGATACCACGACGTCCGGCCAGAAAAGGACCGTAGATAGCTGGTGCCCAAGTATCGGTCTGGAATCGCAGACTCGCAATCTGCTCATCGGTTCCGATTTCAGCCTGCCGATCAAGCTCCGCCAATGTGCTCAACACAAAGCCACCGATGGCGTACTTGGCGTCGTCATTGGCCAAAGGATCGAAATCTTCGGCATAGTGCAACCGCGAAACCTTGCCGCTGCATCCGCTGATCGCCAACAAAAACAGGACGACCAACCATGGCCATCCTGTCTGAACGTTTGTGTGCGCTGTTCTGCTCAAGGCGTTATCCCTCCGCAGTGATAAAGTCGCGCACCTCCTCTGACGATTCGAGGTCAAGGGGCAACGCTTGAAAATGTTCGGCCGCATCGAAGCCGCGGGCCAAGAGAGTCGAAAGATCGATCTGGGCATTGAACGGCGTCTCTGCCGGGATACCCCACTTGTTCTTGAATATATCCCACTGCTGATGAATTTGCGTCACATAATCAACACCGGCCGCTTCAAAACTGGCGCTGCCGAAATGGTGAATGAAGCAATCGCGCGCAATCAAGCATTCGAATCCCGCCAGATGGGCGCGAAGGCAGTAGTCATTGTCCTCATAGTTACCAATGCCAAACACTTCAGCCAAACCGCCGATGCGCGCTAAAACTTCGCGCTTGATCAGCAAACAAAAGCCGGTAATTCGGAGAGTCTGGTCAGCCCGCCCTTTAAATTCACGCGTTTGTCGCGCGGCAAACTCCTCCAGGCCAGCCAAACTTTCTTGGTCGTAACCCACGGCGCTGAGTTTTTGTAAGCCGGAAATATTGTTGGTCACCGGTCCGATCAAGCCCGCGCGAGGGTTATCCTCTGCGGCTTGAATCAGGCACTCTAACCAGCCATTCGTCACCACGGTGTCGCTGTTCAACAAGACCATGTGACGACCCGTTGCCGCTGCCAACCCCACGTTGTTGCCAGCAGCAAAGCCTAGGTTGTCGGCGTTGGTAATTGTCTTTACTTGATCATGAGCGCTGGCGAGTTCGCGCAAAAAGGCAACCGTGCCATCGGTGCTGCCGTTGTCGACAAAGATAACCTCGTGGCGCGAGTCAGTATGAGCCAATAGCGATGCCGCGCATTGACGCGTGAAGCTCAAGGCGTTGAAAGTCAAAACAATGACCGAAGCTTTCACTTCAGAGTGTGCTTTAGCTTGAAAGCCGTGACCTGGATGAAGAGAATCGCCGTAAAGTTTGTCGCGAAAAGCAATCTGGGGCGTGAAGTACGGCCGGATAAAGCCGGTTTCTGCTGGGCTCACCCGGCCGTCAGTGCTGACCATAAAATCAGGACGCACCTGACCCAACCAGTTGGCAGAGACAAGGGCGTTGTCGTCGGCTGCGTTTCGTCGCGAATTCACTTCGCTGGTTTCGACGGTAGCTTCGGGCACACGCAGTCGGGTGGCCACACTTTGGTGACGGTAAACTCGAGTCCAGCCGCGCTCACCAAGGCGCAGCGAAAGATCTAGCCCCGAGGGTTCGCCTTCGGCCATAGCTTTTGGCTGTTTAAAATCACGACCCAAGCCTTCATCGAAGCCGTCGACACCATAAAAAGCAGTCGCTCGGACCATCATCGCTTCGCCAGCTAGCCCTTGCACGTTAAGCGCGCGCAACGAACCTTCTGCGTCGCCAGCAAGCCCGGCGTGAATGCTACGACCAACCAACCGAGGGCCGCGTTCAGTGGCCAATTCGAGCACGGCAAGTCCAGCGTGATCAATCAATCCATCGGGCAGAATAATTTTACCGCCGACTGCGCCGACGATAGGATCGCGATCGAGAGTTTTCAAAAGCGATTCAGACCAACGAGGGCCCAAGACCACACCAGGGTCCAAAAACATCAGATATTTTCCGAGGGCGGCATGAGCACCGCAGTTCCGCGCTGCCGATCGTCCAAGAGTTGGTTCTTCAGTGATCACCCGGAGCAGTTTCTTATCCATCTGGGCGGCTAGAAAATGAGCGCTGTCGTCGCCCGAACCACAGTCGACAACGATGATTTCGTAGGCGGATTCAGGCGGCTGATCGCGAAGGGTCAAAAGAGTGAACTTCAAGCTATTCAACTGGTTGCGTGCAGCTATAACGATCGACAATGTCGGTCGAGATACGGTCATGGCAGGCCTCCCGGGCAGGAAATCGGAACGAGGTGGATCCATCCGGGAGGAAATGATGCAATTTTTAGGCCACGGGCGGAGGCGGCAAATGCCGTACTAGCGGGATGGTTCAGGCACCCAATATAGGGCCTTCAAAGACCCCATCGATACGAACTCATTCCCCTTTTTCTGATCAAACGTATTGTCAACAATCCCGACAATTTTCCACGACAAATCTCCCTCGCCTTTATTCTCAGAACTCCAAGCGCGCGCGTCAATAATCAATTCACCCTTAACCATAAAGTCGATAAACCCGGGTCGAGCTATCCACAACTCAATAGCAAAGGTAGCGCGGTAGTCGTTGGACGTCTCTGGACCGGCGCCAAGGAACGCCCAATCTTCCTTAATCTGAAATTCTGCGACGGTGATGCCAGAAACCCCGGGTACATGATTTCCACCTGGAGTAGTAACCGGATCACCGGAAAACAGGCGGCCTGCTATGCGGACCTCGTCTGCGTGATTAAAAAATGCCCCGACATCAGGAAATTCAACTCGCGTTTCTTGGTTGAGCATAAAATTAAAATCAGGATCGAGAACCTTGGCTAACGTCATTGTATCCGGTGTTTCATAGGCCTTGATATAGGCCTCTACGAGTTCTGTTGTCGAACCGTAAACCTGAGGTATTGGAGGCAGATCAACAATCGTTTCTCCATCACTACAGCCCACCATGCCCAGCAAAAAAACCGACAAAACAAGACCCGTGCAAATTCGTTTGATGATCATTTCATATTCCTTTGGTATCAATCAGTCGATTCAATATCATGGAATATAACACTTCAGCATCGGTGCCGTAATTTTTTTGATATATCGCACAAATAGCGGATCATTGTCCCCCAAGCACCACACTTGGGTGTGTTTCTGGTTTCGGATGCGGCTGAATTGGCAGCTCAAGGCTTAGATTCCGAAGCCACACAGTTGGCGAAATTATCCCTACTGATGTTCGCTTGCTTGTCAGAAAGGCTGCCTGGTTTGAGCGCCAACGGTTCGCAAGTACACGAAGTGCCCGGTGCGTTGCATTTGAGTTCCCCCGAAGTACAGGGTGAAGAAATGCAGCAAGCCATTCGGTCACGGGTAGAAGTGAGTGTGGGATCAGCATGCGCCACCGGGCACACCGGCCCGTCTGCGGTGATGGTCGCCATGGGTGTTCCCGATGAGCGCGCGATGAGTTCAGTGCGATTCACTTTAGGACGGTTCACAACGGAAGACGACGTCCATTTTGCCATGGACGCCGTCGTTCATGCGGTCAAGAAGCTGCGAGTCACATCATCAAGGTTCGCAAAAACAAGATGAAGTCACTTCGGTGTCAGCGCCGGCAAACGCCGCTGCGATAGGATCGACGAATTTCGCAGCTTCATCAGTTCGCCCTTGAGC
>JBLIOK010000222.1:0-4470 GCA_047639735.1 Candidatus Krumholzibacteriia bacterium
CAACCCATGCCCTTCAAAAATGGCCAGAACGCCGCCGTCCGGCAATAATCGGGCTCTTCGCCAGCAGTCGGTAGTGCGCTTGTTGTCCGCCAAAAAGGGCTTCTCCCCATTGATGTTGGCACTGATGCACTGCGCGTAGCTGAATTGCCAAGTGTGGAGCACATGACCAGCGGGGTCGATGAGCGTCGCGCCTGGGGCATGGCCCGATAGGTAGAAGCGCAAGTTGGGAGCAGCAAAATCGGGTTGGTTGATAGTCGTTCCGGTGAAAGTGCTAACGGGTTGTGACCCGCCAGCGTATCCCAAACTTTGTAGTCGTTTGATTTCTGCGAGTTGTTCGGCCGACATCGCGGCTGCCGCGACGGGCCCGCCGACACCGGGTCGCATAACTCCCCAGTGTCCGGGATAGCCTTGGCTGGCTTGGGCTAAGCCCACTCGCCCACGCAGATCGCGCGCAACTTGCAAAGTTTGGTCGATGGCTTCTGGCTGAAAGGCAAAATGTCCGATGGCGAGACCGAGGCTGAGGCTGAGAGTGCAAAGAAGTGCAAGGGGCAGACGCCGAGTCTGTCGCGAATCAGGTGGGGTGGATGCTGGAGGAGAGAAAATGTCTGCTCCGATTGGTTGGGATTTTTAGCCTCTGGTCATGCAACTCCAAATCGGGGGGCAAATGTGTATTTCGCTGATACTGCGCATAATTGATCGTCATTGTCAAGTTTAGCACGGGAAAAAGTTGCCCGAAGAGGCAGGAAATGCATGCAGCATAGAAAAATTGACGCTGGGAAACAGCGAATGATGAGATTTGAGTGCTGTGCGCGTTCCGGCCCTGAAATTGCTGTGTCAGAACAACTCAGGCGAGCACTGGTCTTTGTTTTTCGTCCCAAATTCGATTATCTTGGCGTCACACAGATGTCACGTACCCGATTTTAGGAGGATCGCCGCAATGGCCATCTTGAAGGTTGCTCGCATGGGTCATCCGGTCCTGCGCGAAAAGTGCGCGCCGATTGACCCAAAAACGATCAGAAGCCCCCAAATTCAGGGCCTGATCAAAGACATGTTCGAAACCATGGCTGAGTACGGTGGAGTTGGCTTGGCCGCTCCGCAGGTGCACCAGCCGGTTCAATTGGTCATCGCTGGTGGAGACGCCGACGAAGAAGGACGCCCTCAATACCTGGTATTGATCAATCCGGAGATCACGGTGGTCGATGAAGACGACCAGTTGGGCATGTACGAAGGTTGTTTGTCGGTACCTGGTTTGCGTGGTTGGGTTGAAAGACCGGCCGCCATCAAGGTGAAGGCCTTTGATGACCGCGGCAAGAAAGTCGAGTTTGATCTCGATGGATTTCCAGCTGTGGTGATGCAACACGAATGTGATCATCTGGACGGCGTGCTGTATGTCGACCAGATGAAAGACATGACGAAGCTCGCTTTCGAGCAAGAGGCTGATCGCTACCACGCGCAGGACCTCGAAGAAGGCGAAGACGAAGAATACGAAGACGAATAAGCGACGGGCACTCACAACGGGGGCCGCGGTCGCGGTCCCCAAACAAGTGAGACTAGCCCATGCCACATCTGAATTTGACGGTCACCAAATTTAACCAGCGTAAATACCGCGAAGCGGCACGCCAGGCTGCCGAAGGTTTGGCCACCGCTCAAGGCCGCGACGAGGCTTTTTGGATGGGCGTTATGGAAACCTGCGAAGGCTTTATTTACCTGCAAAATAACGACATGTTGCAGGCCGAGCGCACTCTGGTTTCGGCCATGGAGAAGCTGCGCAATTTTGGTTTTCGTTACAATGAATTTGAAGTTACCGCGTGTTTGGCCGGAACCCGGCGTTGCGTTGAAGAAATCCGTGCTACCCGTCAGGTTGAGCACAAGAAATTTGACGTCAGCTTGCTGCCTCAGATGCGATTGGCCTCGAAAGCCGAAATCGCTTAATTCGTTCGCATAATATTGCGAACGCTTGTCTTTGGTGCGATAATGGGATCCGGTTGTTGAACGCAGCAACCGGATTCACTTTTTGCCGAAAAGACGTGTTTATGCTGCCTGCAAATCATCCTTTGGCCTCTGTGGCCGCAAAAGTTGTCGCCGGAGAACGGTTGAGCGAGTCCGATGGCTTGTTGCTCGCCGCTTCGCCGGACCTGCCTGCTCTGGGCATGATGGCTCATCACATGCGCACCGAAATGCATGGCGACCGGGTCTATTACAACATCAATCGCCACATCAATCCGACGAACGTGTGTTACGTGGGTTGCGAGTTGTGCGCCTATGCAGACGACCCCAACGCCGAGGGCACCTGGTCCTATTCACCAGAAGAATGCGTGGCCATGGCGAAGCGTGATTACACGCCGGATGTGACGGAATTTCATATCGTCGGCGGCTTGCATCCCAAGTGGAAATTTGAAGTGTATGCCGATATTTTGCGCGCGCTGAAGGCCGAGTTTCCCGCGGTGCATTTGAAAGCATTCACCATGGTAGAGATCGATTTTCTGTCTAAGCTGGCCAAAAAATCGGTGCCCGATACCATTGAGATTCTGCGCGATGCCGGTATGGACAGCTGCCCCGGTGGCGGCGCCGAAATCTTTCATCCCGACATCCATTCGCAAATAGCATCTAAAAAAATGAACGCCAACCGCTGGTTGGAAGTGGCGGGAATGCTGCATGAATCAGGATTGAAATCCAACTGCACGATGTTGTTTGGACACGTTGAGCAGCCCGAACATTGGGTTGACCATTTGATGAAATTGCGCGAGCAGCAAGACAAAACCGGCGGCTTCCAGTGCTTCATTCCGTTGGCCTTCCATCCTGAAGGCACGAAGTTCGCACACCTGCCTGGGCCTGACATGTTCACCAAACTGAAGGTCGTGGCGATCTCACGTTTGATGCTGGATAACATTCCCAACGTAAAAGCTTACTGGGTGATGTTGGGCCGCGAAATGGCGCAGGTCGCGCTGCGATTTGGTGCCAATGACTTGGACGGCACCGTGATCGATGAGCGGATCACGTTCGCCGCGGGTGGCAAGGCGGGCAAAGGGATGACGGTCGAGAGCATTCGGTCGTTTATTCAGGCGGCTGGGCTGCGTCCGGTATTGCGCGATACCGTTTACAATGAAATTCGGGAAACGGTCTAACGGTAGAGAGTTTTGATGTTTCCCCAGGTGGCGGCGGTTAACGGGTAGGGGCTTGGTTGGGGTAGCGGTGAGGGTGATTTCATAATCTGCCGGATCGATTGGCGTTTGCCATTCAGGATATGGCGCAACCGCGTCAAGTGAGACAGTAAATCCAGATAATTCAAATGTGTTTTGCAGCGCAAAAGCGGTGTGCAGGATGAAGTCTTGGGTGCTAACCACCAAGGCTGCCGCTGCGTCGCCTTCCCAAATGCACCGCGCGTTGCTTGGGCAACGGGAATCTTCCGTGATGGAGACGAAGTCCACGGTTAACGAGCCAGACTATATGGTGTGACAACCTGCCCCAAGGGCCCACCATGTGATGTGATCAACGCCCTATTTTTTAAATGTGCCGGCGACCGAGAGGAGAATCACGGCGCCAGCAGTCGCGGTGACCAAAGACCGAAAGATGCCGCCGGGGTCGATGCCTAACCAGCCGAGGGCAAACTTGCCAAGGACGGCTCCGAGTACGCCAACAATGATATTGCCGAAGAGGTTGAAACCACCGCGGGTGATGGCCCCAGCGAGCCATCCGGCGGCGGCGCCGATAATGAGAAATATTCCCCAGTCTTGTACACTCATTTTACATCCTTTTGTTCAGGAATTCGGTGAGAGGTGAGCCAACATCTTTCCGCCTTGTCTTCCTTGTGAGCCGACGCGAACATGGAGGCCTCGGCCTCGGTGATGGCGGTCCTTGACACCGGAGGTGTGTTGATCGTTACTAACCATACTAGACGTCCAACCAATCCGTCCACCGACGAAAGGATTCGTCTTTGAACGCTGAACGAACTCTCCAGGGAAAAACCCTCTTTATTAGCGGTGCAAGCCGAGGTATCGGCAAAGCCATTGCATTGCGCGCGGCCCAAGATGGCGCCAACGTCATCATCGCCGCCAAGACGACCCAATCCCATCCTAAACTCGAAGGCACGATCAATACGGCTGCTGATGAGATTGTGGCAGCGGGTGGGCAAGCGTTAGCGGTCAAAACGGATATCCGGTTCGATGATCAAGTCAGCGCGGCCATTGAGGAGGGCGCCAAAAAGTTCGGTGGCATCGATATTGTGATCAACAATGCGAGCGCGATCAGCCTGACTGGCTTGGAGGCAACGACGATGAAACTCTATGACCGGATGCACGACATCAACGCTCGCGGCAGTTATCTGGTCACCAAGATGGCGATGCCTCACTTGATGCAGGCCGACAACCCACACGTTCTGAATCTCAGCCCGCCGTTGAATATGAATCCCAAGTGGTTCGGTAAGTTTTCTGCCTACACGCTGAGTAAATATGCCATGAGCGTGTGGGTATT
>JBLIOK010000223.1:0-4470 GCA_047639735.1 Candidatus Krumholzibacteriia bacterium
AGGCAGGTCATCGGCATAGAATCCATTGGCACCTTTTTGCCCATCCTGCTCGGGTATTCACTTATTCAGACCGACTGGATGGTGACCTTAGCGCAAATGGCCCTGGCCATATTGTTGGGTGTCGGGGTGCGCTTTCTGCTCAATCGGTTGAACCTGCTCTATGTCCCCCGTTCAGCCGTGATGATCACATTCGTGGTTTTGGTGTTCCTCTCCTTTTCGGCTGGGATGTCCAAATTTGGCGCCTTTGAAGGTGCGGGAACCATTGTCCTGCCCTTAGCGGCCTTAGCCATGACAGTCGAAAAGTTTACGATTGTGGCGATGGACAGAGGCACCGTCAACGCCCTGGGCCTGCTGGGTCAAACGCTTTTGCTGGCCCTTGGGTGCCGTATAATCATGACAACGGCCCTGTTCCGAAACCTGACCATTGCTTTTCCTGAAATCCTCTTGGTCGCCATTGCGATGATCATTCTTTTGGGCAATTTCCGCGGCTTGCGATGGAAAGAATACTGGCGGTTTAGGCAAATCGGCGACGAGAGTGCACCATGATCTCCCGCCTACGACAACTGTGGCGACAGGGCCCTGGCCGAGGCGACGTTCTGGGGATAAACCGGCGCAATCTTGACTATGTCTTTGACGACTATAAGCCCGGGAAATTTCGCCAGCTTGACGACAAAGTGATCTCCAAAGAGATATTGGAAGCGGCCGGAGTCAATGTGCCGCGCACCCTGGCCCTCATTACACGGCCGCGCGATTTCCCGCTACTCGATGCGCTCTTAGAAAGCAGGGACAGTCTCGTGCTCAAACCAGCCAAGGGTTGGGGTGGGCGCGGAATCCTGGTGATGAATCGGATTGACGGCCAGTGGACCAAACCTGGTGGGGCGGTGTTGAGTTCAGCTGATATCAAAAATCACGTCGGCGACATTCTATCGGGCATGCACAGTCTTGATGAAGACGCCGACAGCGCTATCTGCGAAGAATTGGTAGTGCCCCACGATTTTTACGCCGAATTGGGGCCGTCCGGCTTGAGTGACCTGCGCGTTGTTTTGCAAGATCAGGTGCCGATTCAAGCCATGTGCCGGGTGCCCACTTCGGCTTCAGAGGGCAAGGCCAACCTGCACGGCGGCGGTGTCGGCCTGGGCATTGATTTGGCCGACGGTCTCATCACTGGCGCCATCGCAAAAGATCGCAACATCGCCCTTCATCCGGACACGAGTTTGACCTTGAAGGGTTTGCAGTTGCCGTTGTGGCGCGAATGTCTCGACCTCGCCATCGCCGCTTCTCGCACCGTCGACGTCAGCTATATCGGTGTCGATATTGTGGTGGATCAAAAGCGAGGGCCGCTGGTCTTGGAAATCAACGCGCGCCCCGGCTTGGCGATTCAAATTGCCAATGATGAAGGCCAATCTGTGGTGGCCAAATCCTCGGCCACACGCGCCGACAAATGGACGACCTCGTTCAATTGGATTTTGTTGGCTGTCTTGGCTTTGTCACCATTTGGATATGATTGGTGGTTGGCATCTTACAGCGAAGTTATCGAATCGGTTGTTGGTGCCAATACAGTCCAATCGGTGGTCGTGGCCAGTCAGGACCTTGCCGATGATCTTTCAGAGGGCACGGCAAACAGTCTCTTTGAGGAAATTGAGCTCACCGAATCGAATCGAGAATTTCGGGCGGCACGCGAGGCTGCTGCTAACGGAGACACCGCGCGGGCCATCGTGCTTTACCAATCGGTAATGGCTGATTCCACCTTGGCCCCTTTTGCTTTGAACAACTTGGCCCTCTTGATGCGACATTCGAGCGATGAGAATCAGGGAATTGAGTATCTGCAGGAAGCTGTCGATCGCTTCCCCACCTATCACCGTGGCTTTTACAACCTTGGCCTCGTTCTCAACAATGCGGGTCGTATCGAAGAAGCTCGGGCCGCGTTCGAACGCACGATCGCGCTCAAGCCCAACCACGCGTTGGCATGGGCCGCGCTGGGCAGTGTTGAGTTTTCGGAGAAAGACTATACGGCGGCGGCGAACTCGTTTGGCAAGGCCATTCGTTACGATCCCACCGGAATTTCCGCCAGACTAAAACTGGGACTCACCAAACGACTTTTGAATGACTTGCCTGGCGCCCGCAACAGCTTCGCCGATTTGCTGGCGCTTAGCCCCGGCCACGAAGGAGCCACCTATTGGCTAGCTCGCACGCTGCAAGACCAGGGCAAAATTCGGGGCCGTGCTTCGAAGAGGCATCGCTTGGTGGCGCAGAAATCACTCGCCGCTTTAGAGGCAGGTTCGCCGCGCGTGCAATCTTTACTCGGAGTATTGGCCTTCGAATTAGGCGACTACCCAACTGCTCTTTTGATATTTGCCGAGATGGCCAAAGGTCGCTACCGCCCTCAATTTCACCAAATTGCCCTCGCTGAAACCGCGCTGATTTTGGGAGACTGGTCACGGGTTATCGAACTTTCGCCGCAGATTTCATCTCATGACCTGGCCCAAGCTGTCAAATTTTTGCACTTCGCCAATTTGGGCGTCGCGGCCGCCGAACAACAACGTCCACCGTTGCAGTTCAGTGATCCGCCGGGCCCCATCGCCGAGTTGGCCACAGCCTTTTACACAGACGATCAACGTTTGGTGAACGAGGTCTTGCGGCGTATCGAGACTGAACTTGGGGAGCAAGCTGCCGCCTGGCCCCGTTGGTTTGCGGGCCGCGACAATGAGGCTGATCGCAAACGGGCCCTCGAGTTGTCGAAGTCATTGCAATATTTCGTTGCCTCAGATGATGACCTCGAACTGCGATTGGCGGAGTTTACAAAAATCCCAAGCAGCTTGATGCTCTATTTGGGTTATACCGAAGCCCAAGAAAGAGGCGCTGTTGCCGACGCTCAAATCCTATGGGATGCACTGCGCCGAACGGTGCCCGTTTTTCTGCCCGTCTTGATGCTGGATTTTGAAATCGCCCTCGTGACCGGAGATCAACCGGCGGCGTTAAAAATCGGCGACGAGATACAGGGCCTCGGCATGAAGAATTCAGAATTCACTCTGAAACTGGCGACGCTCTATCTCAGTCAAGGCCGACCACGCGCGGCACGGCGCTTGTTCAACTCTCTGCCGGCAGATTATCGCGCTACGCCAGAGGCCATTATTGTCGACTGCCGCTTGCTCATGGGCGACAAAGAAAATAAAGAAGCCATCGCGCTCATAAAGGACCTGCTGCAAAGAGATCCCGACAATGCCGAAGCCCAGTTTGTCCTCGGAGAAGCAAATTTCGCTCTGGGCAAGAGCCAAATTGCGGAACGTGAGTTAAGGCTGGCCCTCACCTTGGATCCTTCTCGCCGCGACATCCGGTATAAACTGGCCCAAGTCTTGATGAAGAGACGTAACTACGACGACGCCGTTGCAGAATGGCAGATCCTGTTGACTCTCGATTCCAGCGACGAGTCTTCGCGATTCAACTACGCCTTGTGTTTGCAACGATCTGGTGACAATACGGCCGCACTTCGCGAATATGAGATTATTCTCGCAAATAACCCCCAACGCAGTAGCGCAATATTCAACAAGGGTCTTGCCTTAGAAAGGCTCGGGCGCAATCCCGAAGCCATTGCAACATTCAAACAGATGCTGACCATCATTGCCGATCACCAACCAAGCCTGCGCAAGCTGGCGAAATTAGACGGAGCTGAACAATAACAATGCGCGTATCATCACTCAAAGAGAGAGGCCCCTGGGCCCTGCTGCCTCTCATCGCGGTGCTGCTTGGCGGCGCCGACCTGGCCCAAGCCAACTGGAAACCTGTTGCGCCGCAAAACAACCCGAATCGGGTGCGCATTATTGTGGTCTCTGGCACGGAATCCGAAGTCACGGAACGCGGCATTTGGACCTTGTTGGAACCCGGTGAAGAACTGCGTTTCACGTTGAGTGGCTCTGGTTCGATTCGGCTAGAGACGCGTCCAGAATTTCGTCAAGAAAATGCCGAAGATGAGTACCGCCTGATGGTGTCCTTGCCCGACACCGTGCGCTACCTGAAGCGCCGCGCACCGTGGGAGTACAGTGTGCGGTATGAGATGGCACGCGGCACTGAGAGGGCGACGGCCCAGACCGTGTTTGGTCTCGGTGAAGTTGATCAAATTGAACTTGATTGGGCGGCCGAATCCGGCGCTTTGGCGGTCACAAACCGGGCAAATAATAATCGTCGCATTTTGTGCCGCCTCTTGCTCAGCGATGACGTGCGGGGCCAAGCGAACCGCGCCGAAGCCGAATCCCCTGCCAGCCAGCAATCTTTTGGGTTCGAGGCCAATGTGCCGCAAGTTGGTTGGGACAGCAACGCCCTACAGGCCGCGAAGGATACACCGGACAGCGAGGTTGCGGCTGAATGGTTCTTGCCCGTGGACGTCGGGGCTCGCTTCACTAAAGACCTCAATACCCGCACATCGGTGCAAGCCAAGTATACGTTTTATGGCGCGTTTTATGACGACCCGGTGCT
>JBLIOK010000224.1:0-4429 GCA_047639735.1 Candidatus Krumholzibacteriia bacterium
AACGCTTGTTCGCTTCTTGTTGGAGACGGAACTGGCCACCCCACGTTACCAGGTAACCAGGAGGCAGGGTGACCTGATCCTCGATGGCCTGTTGGGCTTCGGCGACAAAACTTCCGATGTCTCGCTCAAGCACATTACACTGTATCGAAATAAATCGTTGGTTGTCTTCGCGCGTGATTTGTCGCGGCCCTACGATCTCTTCGATGACTGCCAATTCATCCAAGGGCACCTTCAAACCATCTGGGCCGTTGATCAAAATTCTTTTGATCGCGGCGACTGATTCGCGCGCGTGCGGTTCGTAGCGCACAACAATATTGAAGCGACGAACGCCTTCAAAAATTTGACCGGCCTGTTGACCGCCTACAGCTGCGTGAATGACTTCCTGCACATCTGCGATGTTCAAACCAAAGCGCGCGATGGCTTGGCGGTCGACCATGATTCGCAACTGCGGTGCGCCGTTGACTTGATCAACTTGCACGTCAGCCGCACCAGCCACTTCTTGCACCACCGCGGCAACGGCATCAGCTTGCTCGCGCAAGACATCCAAATCGTCGCCAAATATTTTAATGGCTAACTCGGCCCGCACTCCTTCGAGCAGTTCGTCAACGGCCATCTCGATCGGTTGGGTCAGGTTAGTCAAGATTCCCGGCACGTCACCGAGCTTGGTGCGGATCAACTCTTCGATGTCTTCCTGACTTTCAGCTTCCCGCCACTCTGACTCGGGTGTCAGCAACACGTAGATTTCCGCACTGTTGATGGGGTCCGCGTGCGCTCCCACTTCTCCGCGACCGATGCGGGTCACCACTTCACTGACTTCGGGAATGGCCAGCAAGCGGCGCTCTACTATTCCCGTTAGCCGGATGCTTTCTGTGAGTGAGATCGACGGCGCCATCGACGCGCGCACGACGATCGTGCCCTCTTTTAACTTAGGCGTAAACTCGGAGCCGAGACGCGGCAGTATCAACGCACCGAGAACAAGCAGCGACACACCTAGCGTTACGGCGAGCCAACGTTGCCTCACAAAAAAGGCAACCATCGGGCGATAGGGTATCAACATCCAGCGCACGATCCGGCTTTCGCCATCTTCGTTTTTTATTGAAGTGGGGCGCTTCATCAAGACTCGGCCCAACATAGGCGCCAAGGCCAAAGCAAACACCAGTGAGCCACCCATGGCCAAAGCTACCGTGTAGGCTAAAGGTCGAAAAGTTTTGCCTTCTACACCTTGCAGAGTAAACAACGGCAAGAAAACCAAGATGATGATTGAAATGGCAAAGACGATCGGTCGCCCGACCTCGCGACAGGCCCGCGCGATGACACGAGTTTTTGATTCTTCTGGCGAGGCGCTGCGCAGCACTCGGTCCATGTTTTCAACCATCACGATGGTGCCGTCAACCATCATGCCGATGGCGATGGCCAATCCACCGAGCGACATCAAGTTGGCCGAAATACCGAACTGTCCCATGAGCAAAAAAGCAAAGAGTACCGAAAAGGGAATGGCCAAAGCGACCACCAGACTCGGCCGCAGGCCACCCATGAAAACCAACAGAACCAACGCCACTAGCACAACCCCTTGAACCAGGGCCGTGGTCACGGTATTGACCGCCGCTTGCACCAAACTTTTTTGTTCGTAATAAGGCACAATCCGTACGCCGTTGGGCAGGATCTCGTTGATCTCGGCCAACTTTGATTCGACGTTGGCAATCACCGTGGAAGAATTTGTGCCAAACAGTTTGATCACCATACCGGCGACCACTTCGCCCGTACCGTTGCGGGTTTGCACTCCGCGGCGAATGGCGCCACCGATTTCAATTTCGGCGAAATCATGGAGAAACAAAGCGCGCCCGTCAACGGTTTTGACCACGATGGAAGCGAGGTCTTCGCGGCCAGTAGCCAAGCCCACCGAGCGCACGACAAACTCTTCGGCATTTTTTTCAATATACTGGGCGCCAACGTTTAAATTGTTGGCTTCAATGCGTTCGATCACCTCTTGCAGTGTCACGTCAAATCGCTGCAAGGCCTCTGGGTGAATCACGACATCGAATTGCTTTTCGTAACCACCGATGCCTAGCACTTCGGTTACGCCAGGCACAGTCTGCAGGTGAAACTTCACTAACCAGTCCTGCATGGTGCGCAATTCTTCGAGCGAATATTGTCCAGATTCATCGTCCAGATAATAAAACAGAACCAAGCCCATGCCCGTGGCGATAGGGCCCATTTCCGGTTCGCCAAAACCATTGGGGATTTGCTCGCGTGCTTGTTGCAGTCGTTCGCCAACCAACTGCCGCGCAAAATATATATCGGTGTCTTCTGTGAAATAGATGTTCACAACCGAGAGCCCGAAGTTGGAAACCGAGCGCACTTTTTCAACGCCCGGCAATCCGGTCATGGCCACTTCGACGGGGTAGGTGACAAACTTTTCTATTTCTTCGGGCGCCAGTCCCTCAGTGAGAGTAAAGACCTGCACTAAGTTGGGCGACACATCTGGAAAGGCATCGACCGGCAGCTTTGTGTAGCTGAAATATCCGGCGGCCATGACCAGCACCGCCGCGATGCTGATAAGGAGGCGGTTGCGCAAACTGAATGAAATAATGTGATCAATCATGTCTGTCCTCCCTAGTGGTTGTGCCCGCCGCCGAATGAGCTTTTGCCCAGCTCGGCTTTGAGGGTGAAGCCGCCAACACTCACGTATCGTTCGCCGCTATTGAGTCCCGATAAAATCTCGACCTTGGTTTCGTCGCGCTGACCAAGAGTTACTGTACGTGGTTCAAACCCTTCATCGGTATCGACAAAAACAACGGCGCCGCCTTCATAGTTTTGCAAAGCGGTAAGAGGCACGACGACCTCGGCGATCGTTTCAGCGATCAAAACATTGGCCGTGATGAACATACCGGGGCGCCAAAACTCATTGTCATTCGACATCACCAAGCGTGCTGTTGCCGTGCGGGTTTCTTCAGAGACCACCGGCGTGAGGTAGTCAATTCTGCCCAGTTCGGGCGCGGCGTCGTGCCCCACAAAAACCTGCACCATTTGGCCCAAGGCGATGTGTTGCAGATCCCTTTGGTAGACTGTCAATTCAATCCAAACCAGTGACAAATCGGCCACCACAAATGCGCTGCGGTCACGCGAGACGGCCTCGCCGAGGGCGATATGTTTGGCGATGACAGTCCCAGCGATCAACGTCTTGACAGGAAACGGCGCCAGGCTGGCATCGCTCTCGACGATGGCCAGCACTTGCCCTGCCTTCACCAGGTCGCCTTCGTGAACCCGCACTTCGGTGACGATGCCTTCGTAGCGCGAAACAATGTGAGCCACCAGGTCGGCGTTGGGCTGGACCTCACCCGGCAGTTCTAAGCGAGTGGTGATAGTGTCGGGACCCGCAATGGCTGTCTCAATAGAAAATTCGAGCTGCTCTTCTTTCGAGAGGCTGACTTTCTCTTCTTCACCATGTGGGTGGTCATCTGCGGCATTGGTAAGCGAAGCAAGACTGATCATAGCCAGGGTCATTAAAATTCGGATCAACATATTACTGTCTCCCTTCAGCTGTGGCGCTTGGGCCCATGGCTGCGCCGGTGAGGCGTTCAATTTCTGCTACGGTGAAGTGGTGATTCGCGAGCACCATGAAGTAGCGCTGCTTCAAAGCAAAGAACATGCGTTTGGTGTCGAGCACATCGCTGAAGCGCATGGCTCCGCGTAAATAGGAAACTTCAGCTGAATCCAGAGCCTTCTCAGCTTCAGGCAAGGCGAGATCGCGCAAGGCTTTGATTTCTGCTTCGTTGGCTAACAGTGATTCGTAAGTTTCCGACAGTTGCGCCATCAGGCCGTGGGTCGCCGCGCGCTTTTGGGCCTCTGTGCGTTGTAGGCGAAATTCGGCCGCCTTGGTCGCCCCTTCATTGCCGTTGTTAAACTTTAAAGGCAAGCCCACGTTGATCACAAACGCCACGTCATCACTCTCGCTCAGATACCGCACGCCACCGCCAACTGACAGGTCGATTGTCCCGAAGGCTTTGGCTAAATTGATGGCCGCTCGGCGATGTTGGACTTCGGTTGCCCAACGCGCCAACTCCGGGTTTTCTGCCAGTTGTTCTTGCAGGGTAATCAGCGGTGCAGCGGTTTGGGTGTCCGTCAAATCACCCAAGACTGCGCTGAAGGCCGGCGTGACAGATCCCCAAGTTGCTGACAGCTTCTTTTTGGCAACCACCAAGGCGTATTCTGCCCGTGTCGTTTCAATCCGGCTGGTCTCCAGACTCACCCGCGCGCGACTTTCTTCGACTGGCGATGCCGAGCCTGCGCGCACCCGCCGGTGCACCGAGTCGAGCATTTCTTGAGCGTGATCGACCAACTCTTTGGTGAGAGTCACATTTTCCTGGGCCGCTAAGGTGGCGACAAATTTTTGTGTCACCTCGGTCAAAACATCCAGGCGTGCGGATTC
>JBLIOK010000225.1:0-4417 GCA_047639735.1 Candidatus Krumholzibacteriia bacterium
AGTCTTGCGATCCATTTCGCGCGCTCGCCGATATCATCCAGAGATTGTTTCAACTCGGTGACAACCTGAAATTCCTCCAAGCGGTACGGCGTGGCCTTCTGCAGTTTAACATTGTCCGAAGGTGGCCGCGTGGCGCCGATGTTGCTTCCCCAAAGGGGAACGTTCACACCGAAACTGACGGTCTGATCCCGCGACGGCAGCCAACGGAAGGCAAGCGTCGTACCGCGGCCAAATACACCGCCGCGCCGAATGGGCAAGTCCAACTGCCACAGCAAATCCACGACATCATCGTCGCCGTTGTAGTCCGCCCCCACTCCCATGTAAAAGCTGGGGATCTCAAAGAGAGCTCGTCCGCCGCCGTCGAAATCGTCCTCTCGAAACCCCAAGTATCCTTCCAGTCTTAAACCCCCGATGCCCACCACCGGACTGCCAAGACTCTTTGATACGCCCAGATTATAATAGGCCGCCACTTCACTGCTGGTTTGGGGGCGGTAGCTCTGAAATTCGAAACCGGAGCGCCCCTTGTATACGGGAGGCATTCCCAGAGAATAAGTGCTTCCGCCACGAATGGGAGTCAGGTCGCGCTGCGCCCATGCGCACGGACTGAATATGCCCGCCAAAAGAGTGACTAGAGGAAACATTATGGTAAATATATTCTTATTCATTTGGCCTCGTCGTTCTTTGAAGTTGCTACACTGTTACACAATATCCAGCAACCGCCTACCTCGTCAAGGCTCGCTTGCAATGATGGCGAGGACCTGATTTTTTCTTGTTTTAAGTCTGAGAGGGACATCGGAAACAGACTTAAAATCCATGGACCACCCAACTCACATCATAGCAAGGAAGTTCAGCAGAAGTGATTCTTCGTTCCGCCGGTGGCAAAAAAACGAAGCTCTCCTTCTTTTCCAATGCCTTACAACCAGCTTCCCAATTTGCACACCAGATTCCCTGCGCCACTGGCACGCTTCCTAACAACGCCCAAAAGAATCGAATGGGTTTGCGGTTACATCCAGGGGCGCTTCAAAATCAGAATTTGAGAAAAAGAGTGAACTCAGCGGCAACCGGTTGCGTTGCGTCAATAACGGCTTTCTGCAGGCTCCTGCCCACACCCACAACAGCAGTGCGGTCGTATTCATGCGGAGCGATCGCAACGAGAAACTCACGGCACCCGACAACAGGCCATACCGTAAGAGGTGCGCCAAAAACACTATGATGGCCAACTTGGGTATAGTCATCCTGATGCTCACGCCCGTTGATCAGAATTTGAACGGCCTTCTTTCACCGGCCTTTTCAATCCTAAAAATAGAAACTCGCCTCAAGATTAAGTCGCAGTTCTCCGACGTCACGAAACAGGTCGTTTTCAAACCCCTCGTAGGTATTGGAGATGGTGAAACGCCCACCCCAGGTAACACTCGCCCCAAGGTGAATCGGTTTCATCTGCACGATGGAACCACCAAGGCCGAGGTACGGCGTCAAGATGAACACGGCGTCGCTAGTGATCGAGTCGACGGCGTTCTGGTAAGTCCAGGCCAAACTGCCAGCACGAACACCCGCCAGAATGTAGAGCCCCATAAACGTATGGCTTGGAGTCAGATATTCTCGACCACCGAGATCCAGACCAAATTCCCAGATACTGCTGATCCCGTCCTGAACCCGTTGTTGGGATCCCTCACGACCCGTACCTACATAGAAACCAAGGTGCCCGCGAAATCGTTTGCCGGAAGAACGAGAATACAGCACGGAAACTGTAGACACACTCTCAATCGTATCGCCTCCGAGATGGGATTTCGACCACCAGAAGGTCAAGTTTTTGCGGCTATTGAGCGGTTGGGCAGCGGTGAAATCTTGAGCCGGCGCAGGATTATCATGATTTACGGCGGAACCGGTTTCTATGTAACTTTCGCTCTTATGATTGTTGCCAAAAAAAAGCCCGGACAGAAAAGCACCCAAGAAGGAGCCACCGCCATCGTCACTGTCATCATCGGTGTATTTGTCGTTCGACTTATTTTTATGGTCATTTTTGGTGCGTGACGCGCCCGACCCCCGACCGGCTGGTGGTTTATCGGCAGCCTCATCAACCGCCGTCGAAAGACTTCCGCGACTTTCGTTACCATGATGATTGTTTTTTTTCGAGGAGCCTCCCCCGCTGCTCGCGCAACCATTCAGCGCCACCGCCATCAGAAAGATGCTCAACAGAATAATCGACTTCGAAAGACTAGCCTGCGCGCCCATATTCTTCGCCTCTCATCATACCGAAAAAGTCATTCACCTTAGTATCACAAATAGAGACTGCAACCAACGGGCCAGAAAGGATTATAAATGAAATGCTCTTAACTATATCTTTAAAACATCTTACAATTAATTCGTTGCGCAGGGAACGACAATATTGTGTCAAAGTGAAGACAACGGTGTGACGGTCAATGCACACCATGAGGATCTTAAAATTCTGGTTTTGGTGCTGCATACCTGACGCGACCCCGAACGACCCAAGCCGTTGCGTGGCAGGGTTCACCCGTCACCAGCAGACAAAATTTCTTTAGCCCTGGCGACGTTCTCTAGTGGAATTTTGCTGGTGGTTATGTAAACGTTCGTATCGTCCTTCAACCGCGGGAGCAGTGCCGTTGTCAGATCCTCAAGTACACATCGTTGGCGGGGGCCTAGCCGGCCTGTCTTGTGCTCTGCGCTTGCAGCAAGCGGGCATTTCAAGCGAGATATTCGAAGCGTCTGACGAGGTCGGAGGGCGTGCCCGAACGGACGAAGTCGACGGGTTTCTACTTGATCGCGGTTTCCAAGTCTTGTTAACCGCTTATCCCGAAGCACAGCAAGTCCTCGACTACACCGACCTGGAGCTGATGCCATTCGAACCGGGCGCATTGGTTCGTTACCGAGGAAGCTTTCATCGCTTTGCAGACCCTTGGCAGCGTCCACAACATTTGCTTTCGACCGCGTTTTCTTCTGTGGCCACGCTGGGCGACAAACTGCGCGTCGCGCGATTACGACGTCGGGTTAGCCGGGGTACTCTCGACGTGTTATTCGCCCAACCAGAAACGTCGACCTTGGACACCCTGCGCAGCGAGGGATTTTCAGAGCACATCATCAATTGCTTTTTTCGACCGTTCCTGGGCGGCGTGTTCCTTGATCGTGAATTGCGAACATCCAGCCGTATGTTCAACTTTGTCTTCCGCATGTTCGCCACCGGCGATGCCGTTGTGCCCGCGAGCGGGATGGGTGCGATGGCCAAACAAATGGTGGCCCACCTGCCCCCCGAGTCAATACGGACGAATTCTAAAGTCGAAAGAGTAAAAACCAATTCCATTCGCCTCGCGACTGGCGAAGACCTGCACGCATCCACAATTGTAGTGGCCTGCGAGGCACCGGTAGCGGCTGTGCTGCTCGATCAAGGATCACCAGCACCGGGACGTGGTGTGACCTGCCTCTATTTCGCTGCCGATGAAGCGCCGATTGATGAACCGATTCTCGTGCTCAATGGCGATGGCGATGGCCCTATCAACAATCTTTGCGTTCCAAGTCTGTTGTCGCCGAAATATGCACCACCCGGCCAGTCTTTGATTTCGGTCACGGTGCTAGGTGTTCCCAGTGAATCGGAAGACATTCAGGGGCAAGTTCTCGAACAACTTCACCAATGGTTTGGCTCGGTTGTCGACACTTGGCGCCACCTCAGGACGTACCGCATTCCCTACGCCCTTCCCGCACAAGAGCCTCCGGCGCTTGCGACTGTGGCCAAGCCCGCGCGACGTAGCGATGGCATCTTTGTCTGTGGCGACTATCTCGATACAGCTTCGATCCAGGGCGCGATGCTTTCCGGCCGACGTGCCGCCGAACAAATTATCGAAAAGCTAAAGTAGAATTCCGGCACCAAAGATCTCAGGCTTTGAAGAATACGGGCATCCATGGGCAATGGAGGCCGCGAAGCTTCCGATAATACGTTTGAAGCTCGCCGAATAATGAGTTTGTAATAATCAAAAGCCCTTAGCGGGCTGACTCCGAAAGTCAGCCCACTCAAGGCGCATCTTCATCCGGTCATTCACCCGGCCCAGAAAATCTCACCCCAGACAAACGCGCCATATCATATTGCCACGTTGCCAGATCATTCTGCTCAAATTCGCTCAGATTAGAATGCCCACAAGCGCGAGCCATGACCTGCATCAGTTCCACCGAAGCACCCATGAACCGTTGCAAACGCAACGCCGCTTCAGGGACATCCAGCCGTGCCCGCAGCTCTGGCTTTTGGGTCGCGATTCCCGCTGGGCAATTGTTCGAATTACAGATGCGCGCCGCCACGCAACCGATCGCCTGCAAGGCGCTGTTGGAAAGAGCAATGCCATCGGCCCCTAGCGCCATCGCCTTCACGAAATCAATCGGCGTGCGCAAACCGCCAGTGATGATCAAAGTCACC
>JBLIOK010000226.1:0-4366 GCA_047639735.1 Candidatus Krumholzibacteriia bacterium
GGGTTGCCGGTCGCCCGACAACGAACGGACTTGAAATACCGGGCCGCTATGCCAAAGCCCAAATAAATACGACGCGACCAACGCCCAACCAGGCGATTGGTGGATCCTGGAATCGCATTTTGTTCCTGCAAAGCGCAGGGAATACCGAGCAATCGTGCAGCGGTCATGACCGGGGCGCTAACAAAACCGCCGGTGCCCACGACCACGGAAGGGCGCCACTTCAACATCAAGCCCAAAGACCGCAAAACACCGCCAAAAAAATTCACAACAAACAAAAAGCGCGCCTTGTGCCCCAATCCCCGCAATCCAGAAGCGGGAATCAAGTGAAGCTTGAAACCTGCTTCGGGCACTAGTCGCGATTCAATTCCTCTTTTAGTACCTGCAAATTGAATATCCGCGTTCGGGGCGTCGGCAAGAAGCGCTTCGGCCAAAGCCAGGCCTGGATATACGTGCCCACCCGTACCGCCACCAGTGATCAAAATTCGCACCGAAGTCGAAACGGTCATGCTGCTCCACCACGATCCCAGCGCCGAGTCCAACGGTTGTGTGACCGACCTGCTTGGTCAATGTTGAGCAATATCCCAACCGAAGCCAGCGCCGCCACCATTGCTGTCCCGCCGTAGCTGACAAAGGGCAACGGCACACCCACCACAGGGATAAGCCCCGTGACCATCGCGATATTCGCAATGCCGTATATCGCGATAGCGGTGGTTAAGCCTGCCGCCAAAGCTGCTCCAAATGGCTCACGAGCCCGACCGGCGATGCCAAAGCCCCTCCATGCAAACAAGACCAACATTGAGATCACGGTTAACGAACCCAACACACCCCACTCTTCACCCAAAACGGAGAAGGCAAAATCTGTATGCGATTCCGGCAGAAAACTGAATTTATTGTGGCTCTGGCCCGGCCCCAAGCCCAACACACCTCCGGCGCCCAGGCCAATCAACGCCTGTTTCACTTGGTACCCAAAAGCGCCGTCAGTCAAACCCGCGTGTTGCTCTAAAACACGCGTGTGTATTTTCGTGGAAAGAAAGAAACCCAGAACACCTAAGAGGGGCAAGGTCAAGACTCCCCGCAGCAACCATTTCGCACTGACGCCAACGGCAAAAAGAATAACGAGAGTAACGCCGATAGTAACCATGGCGTTGCCATAATTTGGTTGTTTCACGAGCATCAACAGCAATGGCAACGGTCCCAAAGCCAAGGCCAACCAGATCTGCCTCGGCGGCAACACTTGTCCACGTTTACAACGAGTGAGTCTTTCGGCCAGGAAGATGGTCATCGTCAACTTCGCCATTTCCACGGGCTGAAAACGGAACCCTGCAATGGTCACCCAACGATTGATGGCCTCGGTGCCATCGGCGGAGGTTCGGGAAGTCAACAGAGTCAATGCAACCAAACCATAGGAGATAATCAGAGCGGTTGTGTTGAGCCAAGGTAACCGGTATTTCCGGTAATCCATCTGCATCAAGATTCCGGCTAGGAAAACGCCAAATCCGATCATAAACAAGTGTCGCAAAATGATATAGTAAGGTCCCAAGGGGGAATGAACGGCTTGTTTTGTGTAACTTCCCGCCCCAAACACCACAATCACACCGATAGAAATCAAAATAAATACAGATGATAAAATACCCCGGTCCGCGCGTTCAAATTGACCGGCTAAGCCACGTAATCTTCTCTGCACAATCGACCCTCCTTGGTCGGTTCAAGAAATCTTGCGTACGGCGCCAACCGCCAACGCGGCGGCAACAAAAGCGGCCCCGCGTTCTTGGTAATTCGCATACATATCGAAACTGGCGCAGGCCGGACTAAGCAAAACAGCCGCCTCCGGTTCGGCCAGATCGGCCCCCATCGAGACAGCTTCTGACATAGAAGCAGCCAAGGACGTTGGTACCACATCTTGCAGCACTTGTGCGATGGCAGATCCTTCTGCCCCAATCAGCACCACATGATCCACGACGTTCATCACCTCGCGCAGTGGCGAATAATCTTCGCCCTTGCCACTACCACCAGCAATCAAAACGACGCGGCCGACGAATCCGCTCAACCCCGTACAGACAGCATGAACGTTCGTGGCCTTTGTGTCATTGATGAATTTCACTTTGCCTCGTTGAGCGACCCATTCGTGCCGGTCAGGCAGGCCGGGAAAGTCTTTCAGACCGGTGACCACCGCATCTTGGTCCCAATTCATGGCCAAGCCGATCGTCGTGGCCGCCAAAGCGTTGAGAAGATTAGGCGGCGACTGTTGAGCGAGCTCATTGCTCGCTAGCAAGCGGTCACCATGAGCAACCAATCTACCACCCACGAAAGCCACATCGCCGCCAGTGCCAAACAGTTGCCGCTGCCCTTTGGTCGGCCAGTCAAGCGCCGGTTGGCAATCAGCAGAGGTCACAAATGTTCCGGAAGCGGGCACGATGTCCGCCATTTTCTTTTTGGCCTGGTAGTAGTCGGCAAGGCCCGTGTAGCGGTCCAGATGATCGGGCGCCAAATTCAGCACCGCCCCTACCTTTGGGCTCAACTCAAAAACATTTTCCAATTGAAAACTGCTCGCTTCAATCACGGCCACCGCCTCGGGAGCCAATGAATCGGCCACGTCACAAAAGGGACGACCCACATTGCCAACCGCCCGGGCGTCTAATCCTGCGGTGCGACCGATATGGGCAACCCATTCGGTCGTGGTCGTCTTGCCGTTGGTGCCGGTGATCGCCACGATTTGTGATTGGCAAAAACGGCCGCCTAACTCGAGTTCACCAATTACCGGCACATCCGCGGGCAGGGCGGCCAAGCGCGGATGGTTTGTCGGTACGCCGGGGCTGATCACGATCAGATCCGGCCATTGATGTTCGAGTGAGGCGGACGTTTCGCCTGAGGGCCAGATACCGCCGGTGAAGATTTTGTCGAAGGCTTTGGGTGCCAGAAGCTGTAAGCCCGCTAAATCCCACCGGCGGTGAAGTGTTTCTTCGTCGGCGTCGTCCAGACCAATCACATGTGCTCCGTGGCGGCGCAACAACGCGCCTGCGGCACAGCCGCTGCGGGCTAACCCCACCACCCAACACAATTGATCGCGCACGCCGATTCCCTTCTTCATCCTATTGCAGCTTGATCGAAGACATCCCGACCAAGAGCAGAAGTATCGCAATGATCCAAAAACGTACCACGACTTGGGTTTCCGACCACCCCTTCAGTTCAAAGTGATGATGCACTGGCGCCATTCGAAAAAGTCGGCGACCACCTGTCCGGCGGTACCACAACACCTGCAACATCACCGATACGGCTTCGACCACAAAGACTCCGCCGATCACCACCAATAGAAATTCCTTCTTAACCAAGATGGCCACCGTGCCCAGGGCTCCGCCCAAAGCCAGGCTGCCAGTATCGCCCATAAAAATGCGAGCCGGATGCGCGTTGAACCATAAAAAGCCAATGCTTGCGCCAACAACGGCGGCGCAATAAACGGTCAACTCACCAGCGGCGGGCAAATTAATCATGTTCAAATAGTCAGCAAAAACGGCGTGCCCAGTGAGATAGGCAATCGCCGCATAACCGGCGAAGGCCAAGGCCGACAATCCAATGGCCAGCCCATCCAAGCCGTCTGACAAATTAACCGCGTTGCTGGTGCCAGTAACCACCAAGATCACTAACGGGATATAGAACCAACCCCAGTCAATAAGAACGTCTTTGAAAAAGGGAACACTGGTTTGGGTCACTAATTCGCCACCATCGCCGCCAAAATACAAAATGCCGCCGAGGATCAAGCCGTAGCTAACTTGCCCCACTAACTTGAATCGCCCGATCATTCCCTTAGGCCGCTTCTTGACGACTTTCAAGTAGTCATCGATAAAGCCAATGACCCCCATCCAGACGGTCCCCAACAAGGCCAGTAGAACGTATCGGTTGCTCAGATCAGCCCACAGCAAAGTGGGGATCACGATCGCCGCCAGCACCAGCACGCCCCCCATCGTCGGCGTGCCTGATTTCACCTGGTGGTGTTCGGGGCCATCGCTATCGATGGTCTCGCCAATCTGCATCCGTTCGAGTTTGCGAATCACCCAATCGCCAAAGAGAAAGCAAATCAACAGCGCGGTCACCGCCGCATAAGAAGAGCGAAAGGTGATGTACTTAAACACATTGAAAATTGCGTATTGCTGGCTCAACGGAAACAACAGATGATAAAACATAGTTTACGCCTCAGTCTTAATATCAGGGTTTGAGCCGAATGTTTTTTCGAGCATAGGCAAAATGGTTTCCATGGCCGCGCTGCGCGATCCTTTGACCAAGAGAAAGTCGTTCGGCTGGCTGTTGTCAGTCAACCATTGGGCCGCCTCAGCAACCGATGCACAAGTCACTGACTGACCACCACCTGCCG
>JBLIOK010000227.1:0-4359 GCA_047639735.1 Candidatus Krumholzibacteriia bacterium
AGTCCCCTATGTCGAAAGAACTACGGCTATAGCGAGCTTCCAGCTTTATTGCAAAATCGTTCGAAACCCGATAGGCATATCCTAGCGCAAATTGTGCGCCAACTTGATTCTGATTCAAATCAGTCTCCCGGGCAGCCGACAGGTGATTCACCATCATCCCAACCGAGAAATAAGGGTACGATGGAAGTCGTACCAATCGGATTTCCGCCGCTAACCCATATGAAGTTATCGTCAGGCGGTCGTACAGAAATACGTTGGCTCCCTGTCCCTGTAAAGCTTCGGCAGCAAGGTCCATCCGTGAGCTGGAAAGGTTTGCCTTCAAGGACCACATTTCACCCATTTTACGCCCAACAAAAAGGCCCGCAGCAAAACCAGTATCCAAGGTAGCGTTGAATCTTTCGGAAGTGAATGGGGTTACGGCGTCCCAGGGAGCTGAGGGTGGCAACCCATTCAGTGTTTCGACATGCCACATATCTCCACCACCTTGTGCACCGGCATCCACACCGATGTACCATCTGGACTCCGCAGTGGCTTTCTTTGAGGCCTCTTCAGCTTTGACATCGACTTTAGGCGGAGCCGGTTTGTGCCGTCCCGTGTCGCGAACTCTGTCATCTTCTTGAGCCCAAACCTGATTGGGACAGCAAGCAATACTCGAGAGAATCACGCACGCCATCAATAATGAAAATTTCAAGATTGAGGACCTTTCAACGAAAAAGTACTGACTACCGCAGACATGCGGCGAAAGAAATTCATCTTTTCCATACCCGGAGCAAATGCCAACATATCGACGCAATAGATACGACCACGTTCAACGTCAGGAACAAAATAGCACCAAAAAGGGCCTCCGCCTGCGAATCGGCGACTGTTCCAAGCACCTTTGAGCGAGACCGACAACACGCCATTGATCTCTATTTCATCCCAAACGAAGGTCGATTCAATGATCTCTTCGTTGTGCAGCCTAGTGCCCATTTTGGCGCGCATTCGAGCCATTATTTCAAAGTTTGCCAAGTCACGTACGGGGTTTTTGCTGTCCATCCAACTGACTGAGATTCCTCGCGACGGCCCTTTGCGCATCAATTCCAGACCAGGGAACCCGTCAGGACGATATTGGTTTTGTTCATACTCGCCTGGGATTTCCAAATAGAAGCCAATGTCACGTCGGTAAAGATCCATCAAGTCAGTCTTTAATCCGTCGTACCGATTGCGTCGCAAGATGCGTTCGCGATTGCTGTTATCAAAAAGGTCCTGAATCTTATCCAAATTCTTGTTCAACAAACTGGCCACGCTGTTGCGATCACGTGAAGCCACAACCACTAAAAGCTGATAAGTTGACCAAGGGTCTTTCACCTGAACCACGCCACCGCCACCGGCATTCAGCCGCTCCCAAGTTTCTTTGGAAATCTGCTTTTTTGCTTCCTTTTCAACCCGACCACCTGCGCCGAGGTGCACAAGCATCAGGGCATTCTTATAACCATGGGCAAACTTTAGTTTTTGCGGGCCGAAAATGTCAGTCTTGAAATTCATCTCTGGCTTGATAACAAAGAGATGTTCGGTGTTGAAGCGGCCCACGAACTGGCTAGCCATTGGCTTCATGGCATCGTCACTAACAACAACAGCCAAGTCCCCATAGGCCCCGGCTGCCATCAAAATACTTTTTTCCTCACTGAGGCCGCAACCAGCCCCAGAAACGATCAATACAATTGCCGTCAGTACGCTTAAAGCGAAATTCCGCTGCAACACATCTCTCCCTATCGCTGCAATGATCAGCACTGCTTCGCAGTTTACTTTTCTTGCTGTAGATCTAGGGCCTCGGCACCGTCCGTGTCAAGCTGTGCTCTCAATTGTTCCGACTCGAATTCGTGCTGTCTGAGCCGAATGCGCAATTGGTGGTTCTCGCTTCGCAAACTACTGATCAGTCGCAAATCATCGGTGTTCGTGCCCGACCAGTGATTAGCCGCCCCAGAAGACACACGTTGAACGCCGCGGTCACCCGATGCTGACACAAGTGCCGGTGAACCTGTTTTGTAGAGACCTCCGCGGCCTCGCTGGAAGAGCGGACGGCGATCCGATGTCGTTTCGGAAACGGACTGTGACGTCCCGTCGCTCGCCAATCGACTGCCTGGAATATCAGCGATGCTGCCTGTATTGCTCGGGCCGATAACCATGGCCAGGGCCAAGACGGCCGCCAAGCCAACAGCTGTCGCAGCTCCAAAATTGCGCCACCAGCTCCACCGGTCCGCCATCTTTTCAGTCCACGGGTACTGGGCTTCGCCGGCCGCTTGTTGAAGCGTCTGTTTTAGCTTCAGCTGCAGCTTCCATTCAAAATTTTCTGGCAACTCTGGTTCTGTTGCCGCCAAGAGCCTCTGTCCCAGAAGCATGTCACTGCGATATTCTTCACATTCTGAACAACTGTCCAGATGATCACGAAGCTTGCTTGCCATATCAGGTGGCAAGACGCCATCCAATTGCTGGCTAACATATTCTTGGGACCTATTGCACCTCATGGCAAACCTCCGAACGGGATTGGCTTCCCGTTGCCTTCAATTTTTCTTGAGCGATCGAATTCATGAATCGTCCTCGTTGTTTTTGCCTTGGTTTTTCATTTCGTTCTTTTCTTGCAACGCCCGCTCTTCGATTTCTTCGAGCTCGGACAGCAAGGATTCGTTGCGCAACATCGGTTTGATCAGAGCCCTGAAGCGAGTGCGGGCACGATTGATGCGCGAGCGAACCGTTCCCAATTTCAAACCTGTCACCTGTTGAATTTCTTCGTAACTGAGTTGGTCCACTTCCCGCAACAAAAATGGAATGCGGTACTTTTCGGGAATCTTAGCAGTCGCTTCGTTGATCAATTCGGCCAACTCCGCCCGGTGCAACTGCTCCGAGGTGTCAGCTCGAGTATCAGCCGGATCAACCGGCATCTCATCTTCGCTGGGGGCCGGATTCAAACTGATCATAAATGGCCGGCGAGAACGCTGGCGCATTTTATTGCGCACCAAGTTGGTGGCGATCGTAAAGACCCACGTCGAAAACTTCGCGATTTCGCGATATTTCTCAGCGTGAATGTATACCCTGATCAAAGTTTCCTGAGTCAATTCTTCGGCCAAAGTAGGGTCTTTGACCATTCTCAAGATAAACGCGAAAAGACGCCCCTTGTATCGGGAAACCATTTCATCATAGGCCTTTTTCTGACCTTCTTGAATCAGGACAATGAGGTCTTCGTCGCGGACATCAGCGAAGTGAGCACGGCGTGCGCTCGGACTTCCCTGTACAAATTCATCTCGCGATAGATTCATCTTTGACTCCTCGATTATACCTGACGGACGAAACCGCAGTGATCATGTACTTGCTTCTCTGGCCTTAAGTTCCCGTATTTATCAAAAAATAGAGTGTTGTCATTCGGCGGGGACAATGGTGACCAGATCACGCAAAGGCCATAACGGCACAAAAACCTCAGGAAGCGCTATAACGCCGTCGTATGAGTCTTCTAGGCGCATTTTCAATACTCCAGGCCACTTTGACGCAGTAAGGTTCAGCGTCGGCGAGCTTTCCTCGGCTGCGGCGTCCCAGTGCCAATGCAACAGGTCGCCACTGCCACCGCGCCCAAAGCCTCGCGCGGCTTGCTGGCTACGAAAGGTATCGGGTACGTCACCTTCAGGTACTAGCGACGCGACGGCCATCCTGTGGGACTCGCGAGAAGGCGCTCCTGCCCTCCATGGTCGCTTGGAGACGGCGTCCCCCATGGGGCCAACCTGGAGCTCAGAGGCCATTGTTGCCACCGTGGCACCCAAACCCGGCGGCGGAAACTCCCAGCCTTCGCCCCAACGATTAATCGTTTCATCGGCAACTCCATTTAAGACCGCAGTCCAACCGTGTCCAGTTTGATCCAAAATCCGTGATAACGCCAAATCGGTACTGGCAGCAACACCTCCACGCCTGATTTCGAGGCGCAGATCACCATCGGGTCCTACTAACCACAGCACTGAACCAACTTCTTGACGCGAATACGCCTGAAATTCAAAAGAGGCCAAATGGATCTGGGTTGGATAATCGGCCGGATGGTCACTTGCAAAAATCGGGGAGGAACAAAAACTCAAAAGGGCGACGACAAAAAACGAAAACTGGCGTTGCTTACTAAGCCTGCTAGTCATCATTTTTTGCCGACTGCAGTTCGTCAATCACTGCCGTCAGGCGTTCTTTGTCTCCGCCTTGAACAAGGGAGCGTTGTAAGATACCTAACGCTTCTTCTCGTTTTCCTTGTCCCTTCAAGACCATGCCCAAGTGTTCAAGAATAACCGGGTCATCCGGCAACACATTGACGGCTTGGATCATGAAGTCGAGAGCTTTTTCCAACTCACCATT
>JBLIOK010000228.1:0-4356 GCA_047639735.1 Candidatus Krumholzibacteriia bacterium
TTGAAGTTGTGGTACCCAGTTTGAAGTTGTGGTACCCAGTTTGAAGTTGTGGTACCCAGTTTGAAGTTGTGGTACCCAGAGGGAGACTCGAACTCCCACGAGATTACTCTCACTACGACCTGAACGTAGCGCGTCTACCAATTCCGCCACCTGGGCACAACTTCAATAGGTCCGTCATTTTACTGACCGGCGCTCAATTTAGTTGCTCTCCTACCAGATGTCAAAGGTTGGGTTTGCGAGGGGAGGCGACAGAGTCTATTCTGCATTGAACTTAAACTTGTATCCCAAAGTGTAATTTGGAGGTGATCATGTCAGATAGAAAAGCTCGCGCGGCCAAAGACGCCGCCGCCGGAATTAAAATCATCACCAAAAACAAAAAAGCTTGGCATGAGTATGAAATAATGGACACTTGGGAGGCGGGCCTGGTTTTGCTCGGCACCGAGGTCAAGGCGTTGCGCAATGGTCGCGTGAGCATGGGCGATAGTTACGGCGAAATTCGCAAAGGCGAAGCCTGGATCATGAAGATGCACATCGGGCCCTATGAGATGGGCAATCGCGAAAATCATGACCCCTTTCGGCCTCGTAAGCTATTGTTAAACCGGCGTGAAATTCGCAAGATTTTGCCGCAGGTTGAAACGCGTGGATTGACCCTCGTGCCCTTGAAGATTTACTTTAAAAAAGGCCGCATAAAATTGGAAATTGGATTGGGGCGCGGTAAAAAAATCCACGATAAGCGCGACTCGAAAGCTAAAAAAGATGTTGAACGGCGCATGGCCAAAGAGTTGGGCAAACGTTCTTAGAACCGGATGCGAGAGGCGAAAACGGATATGAGCAAATCTCGTCAATCTCTACTGATCGCCTTGTTGGCGTTTTGCCTTGGCACCGGAGTGGTGTGGGCGCAAACTGGCGGCAGCCAAGACACTTATCTTGACCCATTAGCCTACACTCAAGTTAATACTGCCGCGACAGTCATGCCGTGGACGATCAAGCACCAGGCGACGGGCGAAACACGCCAAGCCATGGGCCAATATTTATTGAGTGACAGCAATGAATTTTATGTGCGTTCGGCAACCTTGGCGACGGTCCTCAAGGCGGGACGTTTCTGGGATGGGCGGCTGCGGCAATTGGAACTGCGAGTGGCAGGAAAATCATTTCGTATGACCGCAGGCAGCCGAGTGATTGTTAGCGCTGACGGTGAGATGCTTTTGCCGGTGCCGATTCTCGATCATGAAGGCGACTTGTGGTTGCCGATGATTCTCTTGGAGCGTGTGATCGGACCACAAACTCAAGAGCGCATGAATTGGGATGGAGATGGGCGTAATTTGGTGCTGGGCAGTGCCGAATTTAATGTGACGCGCATGAGTGTGGAGATCTTGGGGCGTTCAACCGCGGTCCACATTTATTGTGCAGAACCATTGGGCTATCGCGCCACCAGCCCGCGTTCCGGTGTGATTGAAATCAAGTTATACGATGGCGAAGTCAATACGTCGCGCGTTTCGCAAGGCAGCGGGCGCGGTCTGATGAAATCGGCGCGAAGCCGCCAACATCGCGATCACGCAACGGTCACCATTTTGGTCGATCAGTTGGTGGGTCGTTACCGCACTTACACCGCCGATGCTGGACGCGAAATCGTGCTGGTCTTAGAAGAAGAACAAGTGTCAGCGATTCCCGCGCCGGTGCCCTTGGGTCGCGCGAATATGAGCATCGCCCAAGGTGTTGTTGATGTGACCAACGAGATCAATGTCAAAACTGTGGTGGTCGACGCCGGACACGGTGGACATGACGTGGGCGCGGTTGGCGCTCGAGGCATCATGGAAAAGGATGTGAATCTGGGTGTCGCTCGTGAGCTGCGCCGCTATCTCGAACGCAACTCAGATTTGGAAGTGGTGCTGACACGCGAGAAAGACGAGTACCTGGAACTGGCCGACCGGGCCGAAGTGGCCAATAGCAACGATGGTGATTTGTTCCTTTCGCTGCATTGCAACAGTTGGTTCAACGACGGCGCGCGCGGCCTGGAAACATATTTCCTTTCCCCTGCGCGAAGCGACTGGGCTAAAAGTGTGGAGGCCGCCGAAAACGGCGCCGTGCCCGAACAGCCGGACGACGTTGAGTTTATAGTCTGGGAATTGGTGCAAAATCGCTTCATCAGCAGCAGCAGCCAGCTGGCAGAGATTATCCAATCTGAAGTGACATCAACGATGGACATGCCAAATCGCGGGGTGCGCCAAGCAGGATTTCGAGTTCTGGTGGGCGCCTATATGCCGGCGGTATTGCTTGAGTTGGGCTTCTTGAGTCACGGCACTGAAGAACGCCAACTGGGCGACCGCACTTATCAGCGCGAATTGGCCGCTGCCATTGGCGACGCGATCATCGCCTATCGTGATCAGATGGGCAGCCAAGCCATGAGCACGGCAGAGGAGGACGGTGACAATGACTGATTCGGAACGTCCTGAAGATTCGACGCCTGACGGTGTGGTTGGCCGCTCCCCATCGCGAGGTCGCCGTCGTGCGGCGCCGCCGCCAAAGTCGCCTCGTAAGGGTGCAGGCAGAGTGTGGCTGGCCTTGGTGTTGGTGGCCACCGTTGGGGTTGGCACGTGGTGGTATTTCAACCAAGGCGATACTGAAAATTTAGTCGACGATTTTACCGATGGTGACGTCGCGATCGAGTCGCAGTCGGTGGCCGGCGATCGTGCCGTGGTGCTGGTTTTTCCCGAGTGGGACGCCAGTGGGTATGTCACTGAAGAACGTCAAATTCCCAGTCGCAATCGTCCCGGCGAAGATTTGTTCGGGTTGATGAAAGTTTTGTGCGCGGGCCCAGATATCAGCGGCGCCATCAGTGCTTTGCCGAAGGGGACTCAATCCTTGGCCGCTTTCTATAATCCTGATGACCAATCTGTGGTGCTCGACTTCAGTCAGGAATTGGTGACCGCTCACCCTGGTGGGAGCGCGGCAGAGGCGGCGACTTTGACTTCGATCTTGCGCACGGTAGCATTGAATTTTCCGCAATCGCGCAGTTGTGTTATTTTGGTGGAAGGCGCGCAGGTGGAAACCTTGGCGGGGCATTTGGATTTGTTGCGCCGCTTTGACCCACGCCGGTGGCTATGATTTCTGGAGTAGGCCGTTCCAGCGCCCCGATTGGCGTGTTTGATTCTGGATTAGGTGGCCTCACTGTATTGCGCGCTTTGAACGCGCATTTGCCGGCCGAAGATTTGATTTATTTTGGCGACACGGCAAGGGTGCCTTATGGCACCAAGGGTGAAAAGACAGTCCGCAGTTTTGCTTGTCAGGATTCTGGATTATTGGTGTCGCAGGGTGTGAAGATGGTGGTGGTGGCGTGCAATACGGCGAGCGCATTTGCCCTGGAATATTTGCGTGAAATATTGCCGGTGCCGGTGATCGGCGTGATTAATCCTGGGGTGAGGGCAGCATTGGCCGTTACCGGTGGTGGTCCCATCGGTGTGATTGGCACCGCCGGAACCATTCGTTCTCAAAAATACCAAGCGGGTTTGTTGGCAGGTGGCTTGTCAAACGCACAGATTATAAGCCAAGAATGCCCGCTCTTTGTCCCCTTGGTTGAAGAGGGTATGCAGGAACATCAGATCACCAGTTTGGCCGTGGCGGAGTACCTGTCTCCGTTGAAAGACGCGGGGGTAGACACCTTGATCTTGGGCTGCACCCATTACCCTTTGCTGGCAGAACAAATTGGCGCCTTCATGGGGCCGGATGTGAAGCTTGTGGATTCGGCGGAATCGCTGGCGAATGCGGCGCAAACCATGCTCAGAGAACATGACTTGTTGCGTGCCCAAGGGGCATCCGATACACGCGGAAACTTGTCGTTCTTATTGAGCGATATTCCTTGGAAATTTAAAGAGATTGGCGCCCGCTTTTTGGGGATGCCATTAGAGAACATGCAAACGGTAGGTCTGGACCAAATGGAAGCGGCCGGCCGAGTTTTTGATCCGTCTTGAAAGGACAATGTTGTGAATGAACGCGCTGAAGACCGGGGCACCTCTCAACTGAGAGCCACTCGCATCACAAAGGACTATCTCCCCCAAGCCGAGGGCTCGTGTTTGATTGAAATGGGCAACACCCATGTGGTGTGCACCGCCTCGATCGTGCACGGCACGCCGCGTTGGCTGAAGGGCAGCGGACAAGGTTGGATCACGGCCGAGTATGGTATGTTGCCACGCTCAACGAGCGAACGCATGCGACGCGAAGCGGCTAACGGGAACCAAAGCGGGCGCACCATGGAGATCCAGCGCTTAATTGGTCGTTCGATGCGGGCAGTGACGGATATGCACGCCCTGGGCGACCTGACCATCACCCTTGATTGCGATGTGATTCGCGCTGACGGTG
>JBLIOK010000229.1:0-4338 GCA_047639735.1 Candidatus Krumholzibacteriia bacterium
TAGTCTTGCCCATTTTGAAAGAATTGAACTTATGAAACACGTGCTGATATCCAACGACGACGGCATCAATGCCCACGGCATCAATGTGCTAGCCGAAACAATCGCCTCCCTTGATGGCTTTCGCGTCACAGTAGTCGCGCCCCACGACCAACAGAGCGCATCCAGCCACGCGCTGACGCTCACCTCGCCATTACGAATACTGGAAGAGGGCCCAGGTCGCTTCGCTGTTACCGGCACCCCTACTGACAGCGTGCTAGTGGCCATGGAAAAGATCCTGCTCAACGACCGCCCAGATTATGTCATGAGCGGCATCAATCATGGACCCAACATGGGAGAGGATGTCATTTACTCCGGCACCGTAGCCGCCGCCATGGAAGGCACCATGTTTGACATCCCAAGTTATGCCTTCAGCCTCGGCGCCTGGCACCCGACAGACTTCAGTGGCGCCGCCGCCTTCATCCGTTCTTCACTGACTGACATCTTGGCTTTCCCATTGCGATCAGGTTCGTTGCTGAACATCAATATTCCTGATGGCGCGGCCAAAGATATCCGCGGCATTCGGGTCACCAAATTGGGGACACGCGAATACAGAGACGTGATCACGGACAAGATCGACCCCCAAGGAAAACCCTATTTTTGGATTGGTGGCAACGGCCCAACCTGGACCCGATCTGCCGGCTCAGATTACAATGCCGTCGACGATGGCTACGTCAGCCTCACGCCGTTGATTGTTGATCTGACCCACGAAGAATTGCACAAAGAAATGCAATTCCTCGAACGCGATGGTCTCAAAGATATGGATCCACCTTCATGAGAGAATTCGCTGTCGCCCGCCGCCGCATGGTGCGCGAACAACTGGCCAGTGAGGGGCTTGCCGATCGCCGCGTATTGCAGGTGATGGAAGAAGTCCCAAGGCATCTCTTTGTGCCGCCGTTGTTGCAGCACCGCGCCCACCAACCCAGCGCCCTGCCCATTGGCTACGGACAAACGATCAGCAAGCCTTTCACCGTCGGCTTGATGACAACGTTGCTCGAACTTGATGGCAGCGAACATGTGCTGGAAGTGGGTACCGGCTCAGGCTACCAAGGCGCTGTCCTTTCTCGCTTGGCTAAAACGGTGGTCTCTGTGGAACGCATTGAACCGTTGGCCAATCGAGCCAGAGCGATTCTGAAAGAACTGGATTATCACAACATCGATGTGATTGCCCACGACGGCATCGAAGGCATGTTCGATCATGCTCCCTACGACGCCATCATGGTCACCGCCTGCGCGCCGCACTTGCCGCCTTTGCTGGTCAATCAGTTGAAGGATGGGGGCTGCCTCTTGATTCCCGTAGTCAAAGACAACGAACAAATTCTCTACCGTTATTTGCGACAAGGAGAAGAAGTGTTGGTCGAGCAATCTGTCAGCTGCCGCTTTGTGCCCCTGCTATCAGGTGTAGACGAAACCGTGGCCGATGATTTGCATGGTGAACAAAATGCGTGAACAACTGCTCGACAAGTTTGAACAATTGCCACCACCGGTGGCTGTTTTCCTGATCGCCATGCTACCAGTATTTGAATTGCGCGGTGCTATTCCTGCGGGATACGCCATGGGCATGACAAATCCTGTGCTTATCTACTTGTTGGCTGTGGCCGGCAATTTCGTGCCCGTTTTGCCGATCTTATTTCTGATTGGGCCGGCCGAACGCCTGCTGAGACGCTTCCCCATTATGGACCGTTTCTTCAACTGGCTCTTCAAACGCACGGTCAGTCGCAGCGCCGTGATCAAAAAATACGAAAGCCTGGGCCTGATTTTATTCGTCGCTTTGCCCTTACCAATGACCGGCGCTTGGACCGGCAGCTTGGCTGCCTACCTGTTCAAACTTCCCTTGCGATTGGCAATACCATGTATCATTTTTGGCATCTTGATCGCCGGAGTGGTGGTCAGCCTTCTCTCCCAAGGTGTCATTCAGCTAACGCGTTGATCATTTTCCAGCGTGCGCAATTGGGAACATCTTGGCGCGGGGTGTAGCGCAGCACGGTTAGCGCGCCTGCTTCGGAAGCAGGAGGTCGGGAGTTCAAATCTCCCCACCCCGACCAAATATTTCTCCGTAAAACAGGAGAGCAACATCAATCAATTCCGTTCATCCTATTTAATTATTTTCGTGCTGTGCGTTATCGTTATCGTCAGCCAGTCGTCTATTGCCGCTACGCCACAGGCAGCGCACTACCCCGTTCGCAGCGGCGATTCAATCTCGCTCATTGCCCAGCGCTTTGGCACGACGGTAAAAACGATAAAGAAAGACAACGCGCTGCAAAGCGATTTGATCAGTGTCGGTCAGAACATCGTGCTGTCCAAGCCATTTCGCGGCAAAAACCAAAAAGCCATCTGGCACAAAGTGGTGCCGCACCCAGGTCCGGTCTTGCGCCCCTTTGGCCCTTACAAAGCAAATGAGATCATCATGCCTCGAACCGGTGTCGAAATTGCGGGTGCCACCGGAACTCGTCTTTTTAGCCCAGCAATAGGCGTCGTCCGGCACAGCGGGCCTATGGATGGCTTCGGCCATTTGCTGATCATTGAGCACGTTGACGACTTCGTCACGGTGATCGCTCCATGCGACCCTCAGAGTATCGAAGTCAAAGTGGGACAGGCTATCCTAGCCGGCGATCTTTTGGGTCTCAGCGGACCACCACCAGACCTCGAAGACAAACCGTATCTCCACCTTGAACTCAGGCGCGGCGATAAAGCCATTAAGCCCGATCGACTTTTTAAATAGGAGCAGACCATGGACATTCGCGACCACATCCGCGCCGTGCCAGATTTCCCCAAACCGGGAATCATGTTTCGTGACATCACGCCGGTGATGGAAAACCCTGCCGCTTACCAGGCCGCGCTCGCAGGCATGACAGACTTGATTGCGGACGTGGACTACACCAGCTTTGCCGCCGTCGAATCCCGCGGGTTTATTTTTGGCGGACCTTTAGGCGTCGCCCTCAACAAACCCATGGTGCTGGTCCGCAAGGCCGGTAAGCTTCCAGGGGAAACCCGAGCGGTGACTTACAAACTGGAGTATGGGGAAGCCACGCTAGAAGCCCATCTAACAAGCTTCAAAGCAGGAGACAGTGTAATGATCGTCGATGACCTGCTTGCCACTGGTGGCACGGCGGCAGCCACTGCTAAGCTCGTAGAAGCAGCGGGCGCATCCGTAGCCGGATTTCTGTTTTTAGTGGAGCTTGATTTTCTCAACGGACGCGAAAATTTGAAGTCGAATGCGCCTGTTTTTTCGTTGATTCATTATTAATTCAGAAGTAGCCCCGTAATAGGCACGAAAGCCAGAAGCTCCGCCTCGACAAGGAACTTCTTGTCAGGACCGCATGCTGAATCTATTTTGAGCATCTTCTGCGCAATCAGTTCGGGTGCCCCCGTAGCTCAGTCGGATAGAGCATCAGATTCCTAATCTGGGGGCCACAGGTTCGATTCCTGTCGGGGGCACCACCTTATCTTTGCTTCAATCTTGCTTATCTTTGCTTCAATCTTGCTTATCTTTGCTTCAATCTTGCTTATCTTTGCTTCAATCTGGGAAATAGAACGGGCAGGCTTCGATCTTCTAGTTAACGACCGCGGTGGTCTTACCAGCCGCAGCATAGTGCGGCAACTGCACATCAATCTCCGGTAATCCATTCCAAAACCAAAGATCGAAATAACGCGAATGCCCGTGGGGGGTATAGTTCGCCATAAAGTGTTCCCGAAATTCATTGGGAAAAAGCGGGTTATGCGGCGCGTACCAGTTTTCCTTGGAGAAAGGAATCTGCTGCCGCGGCACTAACCACACAGCAATTCGACCTTCGCTAATGGCGCTATAAGTTTTTTCCGACAACCCCTTACCCGACAGGCTCGAGTCCATCACCGAAATAGGGTCGATCAACATGGGGTTGTCCGCAAAGACCAACAACGGACGCAGCCAGGTGGCGCGGAAGTTCACATTTTCTCCGCCACAAGCCATGGATATCGTGAGGTCTGGATAGGCTTCCATAATGGTCTGGACGTCGGTGGCAAGACCGGGAGTTTGGGCAATCTGATAATCAACGTACCGGACTGATCGGTAGGCATTGACTGTTCCAGCCAACAAGGCGGTCAGCACGGTAGCGGTCAGCACAGCTTGACGAACCGGCATGCCGGTAAAAATTGGGCGCGTGACGATAGCGCGCGCCCGATTCGCCAACGAAGCCCGATAAACGGAGCCCAGCAAGTACATTGTCGTTGGCACGAGTGGCAACAGATGCACCGGACCAGCACCAGGTTTCGACGAAAGCAACAAGGTCAATCCGTACACCGGAACCAATATCGCGATGGCCA
>JBLIOK010000230.1:0-4326 GCA_047639735.1 Candidatus Krumholzibacteriia bacterium
AAACGTCGAAAAACCGGAAACGCCGGGCCTCGATAGTCACAAAAACAATGTTGGCTAACATGCCCAACAAAAGTGATTCAGTCGCATAGGCTGGGTTGCTAAGACTCGTCGTCAAAATTGCCAAAGTTGAAACAATTGCCCAGTTCGTCGTCGTGTCCAAACGTGTCCGCCACACCAACGAGCGATGCATCTCCGCGCGATAAAAATGCGCCAAGGCCGTGATGTACTCGCCGCGAGTCAGCGGCGTTTGCTCAAATTCAGGCGTATCGCCAGGCAACTCGGGAAATTCGAGACCATGTTCTGGTGCCTCACTCGGTCGCCGCTTCTTCTCGTCCGCCATGGCTATTGGCCTTCCTTGCGCGGAAAAACCCCGTCGAGGGCTTCTCGCAATATGCCTTTGATTTCTTCACTGAAGTCTTTGTTCAACATCCACTCGAGATAGCCGCGACCACGCGGGTCGGCCACCACCAATTGCAGCGATTGTCCTTGGTATTTGCCAAACGTGAAAGCGGCTTCGCCTTCTTCAGTCCAAATGAACTTGCGCTTGAGATCCACAAACTTGCCCTCATCCGGATTGCAGTAAGTGTGCAGGGCTTCCACATCTCGTGGCAAGTCTTCGTAGTGGGCCAATTGCGCATCAAGAATTTCAAGCGTAGCTGTTGTGTCGACCAAGGCGCTGTGGGCACCTTCCAATGTTTTTCCACAGTACATTTTGTAGGCCGCCGTGAGATCTCGTTTTTCCTTTTGGTGAAAAATGCGCATCGCGTCCAGATGTTTTACGCCCCGAAAATCCAGAGCGCTGCCCGCCCTTTTCAGTTCCGCCGTCAACAACGGTTGATCGAACCGCACGGAGTTGTAACCCGCCAAGTCAGCCCCGGCGAACATCTCTTCAACATCCTGGCGCACCTGGCTAAAAGTGGGCTCGTTCCGCACATCTTCATCACTGATGCCATGCACCGCGCTGGCTTCAGGGGGGATCGGGCACTCTGGGTTGACCAAGCTTTCGTAGGTCTTCTGTTCGCCAGACGGTTCGATGCGAATGACCGCAATCTGAACGATCCGGTCGCGCTCGACATCAATGCCTGTGGTTTCCAGGTCAAAGATGGCCAACGGCCGCGTGAGGTGGAGGTTTTGCATAGAGGCCTTTCTTTGGCGGGGTCGCGTTGCTTGTCTCTCACAATATGAATGATATAGGGCCGTAAGAAAAGCAAGGAGCCTGCCCGAATGACCGGACAGGCTCCAAGGAAAACCGAATGATCTGACGGATCAGACGTTTTCGAAGGTCGGCACGATGTGCAACCAATCCGGATGCAGCGAACGGTCGCCGGCATGGATCCCGGTCAATGCATCGCGCAATTTCACGGTTAGCTCGCCTTCGTTACCACCGTTAATCGTGTGATCGGCACCTTTATAGTGCATCACGCCAACAGGGGTCACCACGGCAGCTGTGCCACAAGCGAAGACTTCCTTCAATTTGCCGCTGTGAGCGTCTTCGATGATCTGATCGATGGCAGGTGGTTCTTCTACCCAGCGGATGTCCATTGTTCCGAGCATTTCGCCCACCGAGTAGCGGGTCACACCATCGAGAATAGTATCGCCGGCCGGAGCCGTGAGCACGTGGTCGTCGTAGACGAAGCAGATGTTCATCGCGCCCATCTCTTCCACGTATTTCATCTCTTTGGCGTCGAGCCAGACGATGTTGTCATAGCCCGCGTCCTGCGCTTCTTTAATGGGCAAGAGGGCTGCGCTGTAATTACCACCCGTTTTTGCAAAGCCGCAACCGCCCGAAGCAGAGCGCACAAAGCGCTCTTCAACCCGCAACCGCAGGGGCTTCACGCCACCGGTGAAGTAAGAGCCAGAAGGCCCCACGATGATGTAAAATTTGTAATCGGTGCTGGCTTTGACACCCAGGCCCACTTGAGTCGCGATCATCGTCGGCCGAATGTAGAGAGCGTTGGGGCTTTCGGGCACCCAATCGCGGTCCATGTCGATCAGCATCTCGAGCGCCTGCAGAAACAGCTCGGGCTCAACCGTCGGCATGCACATGCGCTCGCAACTAATATTGAACCGCTTGATGTTCATGTCGGGACGGAACATGTGAACCGAGCCATCGTCATGGTTCCGGTAGGCCTTCATACCTTCAAAAATTTCTTGCCCATAATGCAGCACTTTGGAAGCCGGATCGATAGAGAACGGACCATAGGGTTCGATCCGCGGTGGCTGCCATTGTCCGTCTGTAAAATCCATGACGAACATATGCGGGGTGAAGATACGGCCGAAGCCGAAATCACCTGTTGGTGGGGCGGCGGGATTTGGATTCTGTGTCACGTTGATGTTCAACCCGTCTCCTCTCTGACAAATAGAACTGGGGGGATTCACCCGGCGAGGGAATCGCGAATGCCTAAAATCGTCATTTTGGGGCTTAAAATCAAGTTTTGTGCCAAAAAGCCCTGTAATCACGGGGCTTTCGTATGGTTCTTAATGCACTCGAATATAAAAAGAAAACCCGGAAGTCGCCTCGCTCAAGACAACTTCCGGGTTGGGGGTGCGATGAAGCTGGGTTCGCCCTGCCAGCCTCACCGCTTTTTTGATCCGACCCCTCGCTCAAAAGCCGGATCAGGAGGTGTACATCAAGAGATGCAAAGACGGTGCCGTGAATGTGTGTCATGTCACTACGTATTGTTATTAAACAAGTTGCATGGTTTTTTAGCGTTTTAATGCTCAAAACACCTCGACAATTCTTCAAATAGTGTCCCGCAATAGTGTCCCAAGGCCAGGCATGAGTGGGACACTGCGACACACCTTTGAAGTGACCAGATACCTCTCCCTAGCGGGCAGGGACCTTTGTTCCTATAATCAAACTACCTGTTAGAAGTCCTCGGAAAATCGCAGAAAGGCACTTTTCATGCATGAAACTCGCCAAAAAACAAGGTGGCAAAGCGCGATGCTCTTGATCATCAGCGCCTCGTTGGTTCTGCCGGGGTGCGACTCTGTAGACGATTCTGTGATTCCACCGGTCGCCGCCGCCTTCAATAGCAGCGTTACGATCAACGACGAACCTGAATTCACCGCCGGCAGCCAAAACGAAATATCATGGGTAGTCGACGATGGGGCAGCAAAGGGCATGGACGGCCTGTCCTATCAGGTGGAAGTCTCAACGGACGCCACCTTTGTCGACGATGTGACCGCGAGCACCTGGGTGGAAGCCACCCACCACACCTTCACCGACCTTCTTGAAGGGCAGACGCTTTATTACCGAGTAATGGCTCGCAACAAAGATGCCCGCACCTCACCGTGGTCGCCAGCAGTCAGTTCAACCCAAGACAGTTCGGCACCGACGGCGACTGTGGTGGCCTTTGACGAAGACGAAACCAGCCTCTTATTCGACGTCGAACTGACCGCTGAAGACGCCATCAGTGGCGTCGACGGGATCAATTTGTGGTTCCGCAAAAACGCCGGCGAGTGGCAACTTCACGGACCGGTGGAGGCAGGCATCACCAGCTTCCAAACCGATGAGGGTGGACCTCACGAGTTCATCGCCGTGGCCACCGATGTCGTTGGCAACGAACAGGAAATGCCCTCCGAGGCCCAAGCTGAAACGCTGGTGCCAGAACAGATCATCCTGGTCGACGGATTAGGTTTTGAGTGGGATGTGACCAATGCTGTCCTCAAGCACCATATCCATCTCGACTTCTGGGCCCACGGCATTGGGCGCAATACGATCCGACCAGTCATTGATCCGATCATGGCCTATGAGGGCGACGTTGGTTTCCCGAGTCCCACCTCTCTCGAAAGCGTGATCGCTGTCAATTACGACGGCGACAAACGCGCCTACTCCATTGGTATCCTCTCCGGCCGAGAAGTCGCCGACGACGTCGTGAACGGAGTACCGATAGCGGTGACCTACTGACCTCTTTGCGATTCGGGTGTAGTTTACAGCCGCGTATTGGATGGAGAGATTTTGACCTTCGCGCCTTCGGGATGGACCTGGCACGACATTTTCATTCTGTGGGATTATGAAACGGGCAGCCTGTGGTTTCCAGGTCTGCAATTTCCGGGCGGCTCTGACTATATGCAGTGCATCGCAGGCCCCTTACAAGACAAGCGGGTGCTTGCCGTGCAAGGTTACGAACGTTTAACTTGGCGAGGTTGGGTGACGGCTCATCCGGAAACCGGCTCCATGATCGTCAAAAAGAACGGGCTCTGACAAAAGACTACTATTAAAACAGCTCTCGGGGGTGGCGTTTAAAACCGCCACCCTTTACTGTTCACCATCAGGTCTTTTGACGGTATAATTTTCCCGAATACATATCGCGCCACTCTTAT
>JBLIOK010000231.1:0-4324 GCA_047639735.1 Candidatus Krumholzibacteriia bacterium
CGTGGGTCCATAATTGCCTCCGCTATGTGCGCACGTTTTAATGGGACTCTCTATGCACGGCTATCATACAGAAGTTGCGGATCAGATCCCATAAAAATACGCCGAGTTGTAGCATGTTTTAATTCTAGGCATATGAGTTATATTGAGTTCAAAGTCATTCCACTGTATTTCACCAAGGAGAAGGTCTTGTCTGCTCCCATGCCCAACACAGAGTATCTATTGCCACCAGGCACCGCTGGCGCAGTTGACCATATTGGAATTGCCGTTCGGGACCTGGACGAAGGGATTGCTCTCTATAGTGGTCTCTTAGGGTTGGAACTGGAACGCACGGAAGTTGTGCCTCAAGAGAACATTCGGGTAGCGTTTTTAAAAATGGGCCGCGAAAGTGCCGTGGGACACGTTGAGCTGTTGGCGCCATTGTCCGATGAAGGCAACATTGCGCGGTTCATTGCCAAACACGGGCCAGGTTTGCATCACATCGCCTTGGCGGCTACAAATATTGAAGAGGTGATGGAACGCTGTCGCGCTGCGGGAATGCGCTTGCTCGACGAAACCCCGCGCGAAGGAGCGGGCGGCAAAAAGATTGTCTTTATGCATCCCAAGTCGGGCGGCGGCGTTTTGATCGAAATCTGTTCAGAATGAGCGCAACAGCATCTGACTTATTCAAAAATCCCCACGTCTTGGTAGGTTTGCTTGGCGCGCACCGGCTTCGTATCTGGTTCGCCTACCGGGTTCAACCACGCCGGTACGTAGCCCGCACCAAACATGGCGCCTAATTGGCCGCTGCCTTCCACGCCAACATAAACAGCGGGCGGCGCCGCCTCCACACAACCCTCGACCGTTGGGCACGACATCACGCCGCTAGGGTCCAATCCAAAACGCACATTTTCAGGGCGCCCCTGAAACATGATCTGCCATTTCACCAGATGCGTTTTGCCTTCTTCCAAACGCTGACCGGGCACCAGGCCCGCGATGATGGTGCCAGTCTTCTCACCCACATTCAAAGCTTGGCTAGGAAATTCCTGTTTGAGGATAAACGCCTCGGCCCCCTCGATCGTCAATTTCATTTCAATGCCGCCAACCCGCAGAAATTTTTCACCCTTGTGCGCCACCATGTCTACGTCAGTAAGCCAGGCATACACATCGACAGTGGTCACACCATTGACAGGTTCCTCTGTATTAAGGACCTGGACGAGTTCACTGCCTTCAGCAAAGGAAAATCGGATCACTCCATTTTCGCCACACCAATCGGAGGCGGCGACAATTCCTGCCTTCAAAGAAAGGCATAGAGCAATGACCACTAAGTTTGCTGCACATTTTCTCATCTAGAATCCTCCCGATTCATATTCGACTAACTGCCCGTGCTAGCGTATTTGCTGACTCCGCGGTGCCACATGAACGCCGCACCTCCAAAGACCAACAGACCTACTGGGGCCGTCAGAAAGGCTACCCAGGCCATATCCGTGTCGCCGACAAACCAGGTCGCCGGATAATAAGCCACCCACGCAAATGGCAGCACAAAAGTGAGAATCACTCGCACTGGCAAACTGTAAATCGTCATAGGGTAACGACTAAAACGGATGATATTATAAACCGGCGGCGCCAATCCCATTTTATCTTCATGCCAAAAAGAGACCGAAGTGATGGCCAAAAACACACCCGTGTAGACCAACGCTGCCGAAGGTGCCAAAACCAACAAGGCCATGAAATCTACAACTCCGAAACTTAATTCAAGTTTCATTCCTGCGTATATCATCACTGCCGAACCCAAGATGATTTCATTCAATCCCGAAACATTAAAGGACTCAAAAATCACCTGAACCAAACTGTTTACTGGCCGCAAGAGCACACGATCAAACTTGCCACCAATGATGTATTTGTCAGAAAAGCCGTAGAAATTGACGCTGATCAAATTGAACAACCCTAGCGGCAGGAGGCTGAAGCCATAGATAAAGAGAACCTGTTCAAAACTCCAGCCTTCTAACGACCGGACCTTGCTAAAAAGCACAGACAATACAGAGAGTTGGATCAGCATACTGAAACTGACCGCGAGTGTATCGACCAAGAAATCCATGCGGTAGGCCAACCGCATTTTCAAAAATTGCGCAAAGTAAGCACCAAATATTCCGCTTTGCCAGCGCAACCTTGGCCAAAAGCCTTCGGTGCCGTGGGACTTGAATTGACTCATATCAACCCCCTTGCACAATCACGTGGCGAACTGAGCGGTGCCAAACAATGCGACCAAGGACAAACAAGCCCAAAGACCATCCGGCTTGGATGAGCAACGCCTGGACGAGATCATCGCCCGTGCGTTTGCCGAGGTAGATAGTCACCGGCACATAGCTAATGTATTGAAAGGGCAACCAGTTCATCGCTGCCTGAAACCACTCGGGAAAAAAGGTGAATGGAACAACCACACCCGTTAGAAAGTCCATGCTCACCATCTTGGCTCGCAGCACCCCTTGAATGTTTTTCATCCCGAAGGCTAAGCACCCCAAGAGGAAATTGAATTGGCTATAGATCACCAAAGCCATACAAAAGCTGACGAATGTCCACAGATAGAGCATCGGTTCGGGCGGCCCATTGATACCAAATAAAGGCACGATGACCACCATGATCGGGAGAGTGAACATGAGTAACCGGAATCCTGATTCGCCGATTGCCTCGAACATCATCACCGTTTGCACATGAATAGGGCGCACCAAAAGGACGGCAATTTCACCCTCCTGCACCATTCGCGAAAGTTCGCGCGCAATGCTGTTGAAATAGAAGCTGCGGCCTATCCAGCTAATGGCGACATAGGTGATCATTTCCGGCAGAGTGAGTCCGCCAATCGTGCCTTCGGCGCTAGCTGAAACTGCTCCGGCAAATATCGCACTATAAATGTAATAATGGCCGGTTACAAAAATGGTGTAACTGACGACGCCTGTATAATAACGCAAGCGGTAGGCCAAATACTTGAGGAATGCCAGGCGAATAAAGTAGAAATACAACCGGATCGACGCCGCCGCTGATCGGTTCCAAGGTGCCCATAGGTTTGCTACAATTTCGTTCATGAGGAAACGATGGCTTGTTGGCGATAGATATCGCGCACGACTTCTTCTATTTCCTGTTCCGACAAATGCAGATCCACCACTTGAGCACCATTGACCAGGCGTTTGATAACTTCGGCGCCAGTGACCTCAGACCGATTGAATTCTGCTCGGTGTCGTTTGCCCGAATCTTCTTCCCACCGCACGGGCAGTCCCGCTGTCGTCGCTGCGATAACTTCGCTGGTCACCGGTTCACGCAATTCAACCGTCAGGCGAACACGCTGCCCGACCCGTCGGCGCAACTCTTCCAATTCGCCATTAAAATGTACTTTTCCCTTATCAATAATAATAATCCGGCGACACAGTTGTTCTATGTCCCCCAGATCATGGGTGGTCAGAATCACGGTCACCTTATCGCGGGCACAGATTTCGCGCAGAAATCCGCGCACGTTTTCTTTGGCAACGACATCCAAACCAATGGTTGGCTCGTCCAAAAACAACACCTGAGGTTGATGCAACAGCGCCGCCGCCAAGTCGCAACGCATGCGCTGCCCGAGACTCAGTTTGCGCACCGGTTGGTGCAGATAATCGCCGACGTCCAACAACTCATGGAACAACGCCATTTGTTTCTTATAGACATCTTCGTCGACTTCGTAGATTTTTTGCAACAGGCGAAACGACTCGACAACCGCCAAGTCCCACCACAGCTGGGTACGTTGACCAAACACCGCACCAATATGGCGGGTGTACTGCTGGCGTTGGCGCCAAGGCACCAGCCCGCCAACAGTCACTTCACCGCTGGTTGGCGTAAGGATGCCCGTCAACATCTTCAAAGTGGTGCTTTTACCAGCCCCATTTGCCCCGATGTAGCCCACCATCTCGCCGGCTTCAATTTCAAAATTCACATCGTCGACGGCGCGCAGGACTTCTTTGCGCGGTCTGACCAGATCCTTCAACCCGCCAGACACGCCCTCGCGTTTTTTGATCAAATTGTAATCGCGTGTCAAATTGCGCACTTGAATCAGTGGTCCACTCAAAACGGTAAATCCTCGTTCTTGGCCTCTGCCGATGAATTGTCTTCCGAATCCGATTGCAAATCGGCAACGAGTCCACGCACTTCGTGGTCGGTCTTTTCCAGTTTTTCTCGACATACCTGGATCAAGGCGACCGCGCGCTTGACCTCTTCACCGAGACTGTCGATGTCGACATTTTCTCTTTCGAGGCTGGCCAAAATCTCTTCAACCTCGGCGACTGCCTCACCGAAAGAGAGCTTTTTGGCCGGAATGGGTTTT
>JBLIOK010000232.1:0-4319 GCA_047639735.1 Candidatus Krumholzibacteriia bacterium
TACTGTCAGCGATCGAAGTCGCTTACGCCGAAAAGAACGAACGCATCAGCAACGTCGATCAGTTGTTGCGCGCTTATTCACTCTACGAGCCCGACGTTGAATATGTGATGCAAGAGGGCAAGGTTGTCATCGTTGATTCTTTCACCGGTCGCCTGCAACCGGGCCGGCGCTTTAGCGATGGCTTGCATCAAGCCTTGGAAGCCAAAGAAGGCGTCACCGTACAGAAAGAAACGCAAACCTTGGCCACGGTCACGGTTCAGAACTTCTTCCGCAAGTACGCCAAGTTGTCTGGCATGACGGGAACCGCCGAAACCGAAGAAGCGGAATTCAACGGAATCTACTCTTTGGACGTGGTGGTTATCCCCACCAACCGGCCCATCGTTCGCGATGACATGAACGACTTGATATACAAAACGAAAAAAGAGAAATACAAAGCGATTCGTGACGAAGTCATTCGTCTGCACAAACTCGGCCTGCCCGTGCTAGTAGGAACAACCACCGTAGAAGTGAGTGAATTGTTAAGCCGGATGTTCAAGCTTTCTGGCATCAACCACAATGTGCTCAACGCCAAACAGCACAAAGCTGAAGCCGAGATCGTGGCGGAGGCGGGCCATAAAGGCGCGGTCACCATCGCCACCAACATGGCGGGCCGTGGAACTGATATCAAGCTGGCGCCAGAACTGATGCGCATGCCCGAGCAATGGGTCAAAGACCCGTCGTTGACACCAGAAATGTATGAAGGGCAATCATCGGGCCTGCAAATTATCGGAACCGAGCGGCACGAAAGTCGCCGAATCGATCGCCAGTTGCGCGGACGCGCTGGTCGTCAAGGCGATCCTGGTGCTTCGATCTTCTTCCTTTCATTGGAAGATGACCTGATGCGTTTGTTTAGCCCCGATCGTATCATCAAAGTGATGGACAAGCTCGGAGTTGAAGAGGGTGAAGTGATCACCCATTCGATGGTCACCAAAGCCATTGAGAAAGCTCAGGTTCGGGTTGAGACGCAAAACTACGAAATCCGTAAACATCTGCTCGAATATGATGACGTCGTCAACAAACAACGCGAAGTGATCTACGAGTTGCGCCGCGCGGCCTTGGAGGGTGATGACCTTAGCGATCAGTTCGGCGATTTCGTGGATAGCGCCGTCAAAGGGTTGATCGAAACTCACACCAATGAAGAAAACGCAGCGGACTTTTGGGACATGACAAACTTGTCCAGGCTTTATCAAGGCCTGGTCTTGGCGCCCATGCCTTTGGAGCCCGATGAACATTTGGACATGGGATACGGGGCGTTTGTCGAGACGCTGGTAAATTTTGCCAAAGAACGATTCCAGGCGAAGGTCGACGGCCTCGGGCCCGACTTCACCAAACAGCTCCAAAAATATGTGTTGGTTCAAGTGCTGGATGAAAACTGGCGGGACCACCTCAATGAACTGATCATGTTGCGCAGTGGCATCGGCCTGCGTTCATACGGCCAAAGAGACCCCTTGGTTGAATACAAGAGCGAGAGCTACGGCCTGTTTGAGACTTTAATGGACAACATTGAAAAATCTTCGGTCAGCTTGTTTTTCCGCGCCGAACTGGTGGCCCCACCGGAGCAAAGAATCCCGGCAGTGGAAAAAATCAGCACCCAGCATCGGGAAGTGTCTGCATACAACGCAGGCGGCGCGCCTGAGGCAATGACCAACGCGCCGGATGCCACGGCTAAACGGCCTGTTCAACGAGAAGAACCTAAGATTGGGCGCAACGACCCGTGCCATTGTGGCAGTGGCCTGAAGTACAAAAAATGTTGCGGTCAAATAGGCTGACCCATGGGTCTGCCTTGCCGCTGGACTCGGGCCATGCTAGGTTGAGCCCGCTTACAGCCTGTAATTGAAGAGAACACTATCACAGTAGGCGTCTGTAGTAACAGGCGAGAGAGCGCGAGGTGACTATGCCCAAAGCCGACAAAATGAAGCATTTGCTGATCATCTTGCTTGAGGCATTGTCCAGCGACCCAGAAACATTTGGCTCGCGGGCTGCTTTTGTACAAAGCAAGGCCGAGGCCGCTGGCTTGGGCGACACCGATGTGCAAAGCTTGTTGTCTTGGATTGAAAATCACATGCTCGCCACTGATGAGCCCGAGTGGGAGGAAGATCCCGAAATCGCGGCACCATCAGATCGCGCCTTTCGGGTTTTCGGTGAAGACGATGCCCGCTACCTGACACCTGAAGGTATGGGTTATTTGATGTCGATGTATAACGACAAGCAAATCAACCGGCGGCAACTCGAATCGGTATTGGCATTCGCCGAACGGGTCGCTTACCGTCCCATGGACATTTACGATCTTGAACCCATCATTGAGCAGGTGCTCTTTGTACCGGGACGTCCTGGCATGACCGGCGGCGCTTCCGAAGGTTACGAAACGATCAATTGAATTAATCAATCGGCTCGTTACATGAGCCCCAACGATTTTTGGAAGGACCGCTCTTGAAGCTGATCATAGTTGAGTCCCCGGCAAAGGCGCGTACTATCACGCGCTTTTTGGATAAAAACTACACCGTCACCTCGAGTTATGGACACATCCGTGACCTGCCTGGTTCGGCCAAGGAAATTCCCGCTAAGTACAAAAAAGAAGCGTGGTCACGCCTGGGTGTAAACCCGGATGATTCTTACCAGCCCATCTATGTGGTCTCGTCTGACAGCAAGAAACAAGTGGCCGAGCTCAAGAAATTGATGAAGAAGGCAGATGAGATATTACTCGCGACGGATGAGGATCGCGAGGGCGAAGCAATCAGTTGGCATTTGCTGGAAGTTCTGGACCCCAAGGTTCCCATCCACCGCATTTCCTTTCACGAAATCACCAAGGACGCGATCCAGGCTGCTCTTGAATCTCCTCGCGAGATAGATATGAAATTGGTGCGGGCGCAAGAAAGCCGGCGCATTTTGGATCGGCTTTATGGCTATAGCCTGTCGCCGGTGCTGTGGAAAAAAGTCCGGACCAAGCTATCTGCCGGACGCGTCCAGAGTGTTGCAGTACGCCTAGTCGTTGAAAAAGAAGAAGAACGTCAAGCCTTTCATGTGGCAAAATACTGTGACATCGAGGCCAACTTAAAAAGCGGCGACATGGAGTTTGGCGCCCGCTTGACCGCCGTTGACAAGATGAAAATTGCCGGTGGCAAAGACTTCGACGCCGACACGGGACTCCTTATCAAACCCGATCAGCGTGCGCATCTGGACGAAGCTACGGCTGAAAAGTACGCCGCCGCTTCGCGAGCTGAAGTGCCTTGGGAAGTTTCCGCTGTCACCTACAAAGAATCTACCCAGCGGCCATCACCTCCGTTCACAACATCTACTTTGCAACAGGCCGCAAGTGGTCGCCTTAAAATGAGTCCGCAACGCGTCATGCGGGTAGCCCAGCGACTCTACGAAGGCGTCGGCGGGTTCGGCGAAGGTTTGATCACCTACATGAGGACCGATTCGTTCACCTTGAGCGAAAAATCCCTGTCCGAAACCGAAGCCATGATTCGTACTGAATACGGCGCTGACTACACCGACGGACCGCGCCGCTATAAGACCAAAGCCAAAGGCGCGCAGGAAGCACATGAGGCCATCCGTCCAACCGACATTAATCGCACTCCCGAGTCCGTGGCCGGACAAATGGATAGCGATGAACTGGCAGTCTATCGTCTGATTTGGAACCGTACAGTTGCCAGCCAGATGACCAACGCCAAGCTCGACAAAACAGCTGTGGACTTCGTTTCTCAAATCACGGTCGACGGAAAAGACCATGACTTAACTTACCGGGCTAACGGCTCCGTTGTCCGCTTTCCTGGTTTCTTAAAAGTCTATGGAGACAAAGGCAAAGACGCTTTGTTGCCCGACTTAACCGAAGGTTTGAAGATTGGCGGTCCCGGCAGCGCAGAAGGGCCTACCGTCGATATAACTTCGGTCGAAGCATTGGCTCACGAAACTCAGCCGCCAGCTCGATTTACCGAGGCGTCTTTGATTAAGAAACTCGAAGACGAGGGTATTGGACGACCATCAACGTACGCCGCAGTCATCGGCACGATCCAATCCAGAGAATACGTGGTTAAAAAGGGCGGCGCGTTGCTGCCTTCTTACATCGGTATCGCGGTCACTCACTTGCTGCGCGAACATTTCAATCGCTACGTTGATCTCAGTTTTACCGCCCGCATGGAAGAAGAACTCGATCGTATTGCCGCCGGCGATGCGGATTGGGTGACATTTTTGGACAAATTCTTCCGCGGCACCAGCGACCGGCCTGGCCTCGAGCAAGACATCGAAACAGAACTCGAGAAAATCGAATTCCCTCGCAT
>JBLIOK010000233.1:0-4317 GCA_047639735.1 Candidatus Krumholzibacteriia bacterium
AATCCGTTGTCTTTGAAGCAAATCCCGACGCACGAATTCCAGCACACCTTTGGCTTACCCTAGCCGCCCTCGTCGGATGCGTCGCTCTATTGCCAGAAGCTGCCTGGTTTTGGACTTGGGGCGCCTTGGCTGCCGCAATTGCAGGTCTTTTCATTATCCCTGGCGGTGCGAAAGTCGCGCGTGTTTGGTTGGCCAACCACCCTATGGCAAACGGCCAGTTCTTCTTTTTTATCTTTGCGCTGATCCCTGTGCAAACTCTTTTCACCTATAACTGGCTCATATTACCCCAATATTTAGAACGCGGTTTCGATGGATTGATCAGTGAACGGTTCGAAATATTTTCCAACATTAACCCCTTAATTATTTTTGTGGCTGTGCCCATCGTAACGGCGATGACCCAAAAAAATAAGATCTACAACATGATGATCCTCGGAACATTTGTCATGGCAATTCCAGCGTTCTTGTTGGCCTTCGACACCAATGTCTATACCTTGCTGGGCTATTTATTGGTCATGACAATCGGTGAAGCCATATGGCAACCACGCTTCCTGCAATACGCTGCCGAAATTGCACCCGAAGGACAGACCGGCGCCTACATGGGCGTTGCGCAGTTCCCCTGGTTCTTGACCAAAGTCCTGGTCCCCATCTATTCGGGCAGCATGTTGCAGAAATATGTGCCGGCTCAGGGCCCACAAGACCCTGAAACCATGTGGCTCATTTTTGGTGCCGTGGCGATTATCTCGCCAGTCTTGCTGGTTGCTTGCCGAGGCTGGGTAGGAGATTTGCAGGAGAAACTAAAGTAGCGGCGCCTTAGTGACTAAGCGCGCCGCTTCTTGTTCGATTGCTCGTAGCCATAGTATTTTTGGTCATAGTAGTAAGGCAGCACTTCGCCCAGATTGTTCGCCACGACACCCAAGATATTGGCACCTGAATCTTTCAAGATTTCGACACCTCGCTTGGACAAGTCCTTCTTGGTTTGCCCAGCCATCACCATATAAATACAGCCATCCACCGCGTCCAAATAATGCAGCGGGTCACTGACAGGCACCACCGGGGGCGAATCAAGGATCACAATGTCATAAGATTTGTGTAGGTCTGCCACCAGGTTGCGCACATTGTGGGCCCCGAAGAGGCGGCTGGGGTGGCCGCCTACATCTCCGGCCGATAGGAAATCCATATTCTTGATTTTGGTTTGACGAACGGCTTGAGTAATTGTGACCTCTTTAGTCAACAAGTTGGCAAACCCAGGCGACAACGGATGTTGAAAAACTGTATGCTGGACCGGACGCCTAACGTCAGCATCGATCAACAAAATGCGGCTCGGCAAATGGTAAGCCAGAACTAGCGCGAAATGCAACGAGAACAGACTCTTGCCTTCTCCACGTTCAGCGCTCGTAACCATCAAGGCTCGCTTACGGTCGAGATCAACCTTACGACCCAAGCGGATCATGATTCGCCTTAACTCGATCGCCATTGGCGATTCAATGTCAAATAAATTGCCGGACCCGGCACGCCCCTTGGCACCCATTCGAACTCTCTTTCTCCGGCTATCCGATACGCGGGTAAATAACCAGGAAACCCACCGCTCCCACGGCAATGATTCCCAAAATTATCGTCGCCCACCGCATCAGCCTGACTTTGCGTTTTCGTTCAAAATGATTGTCTTGAATCACCGGCAAGGTGCCGATCACACTCAATCCCAAAGTGCGCTCGATATCATCAATCGAATGGAAGCTGCGGTCCATGAATATGGCCAACACAACCAACCCCAGACCAATACCCAGCGACAGCACTATGCCCATCAAAGTGAGTTTCAACTTGTCCGGTTCAACCGGTGCGTAGCCCACTTCAGGTGAGCGGCGAATTCGGATTTGCATGCCAATTTCCGACGCACTCGCTTCCAGATTCAAGGTATGAATGGTGATTTCTGCTTCGATCGACGACACCAAACTGCGCGCATTGACCACGTCTCCCTGCAGTTCGGTAATCCGAGAAGATTGCCCAGGCCGCCGTGCCGTAAAACTGCGAAATTCAGCGATCTTTTGGTCCAGCTCTGCAATCACACGTTCGGCACCACCACGGAAAATGGAAAAATAGATATAATTCGAAATTTGGCTCCGGTCCAAGAGAGATAGATTTGAATATTGAACCAATACCATCTCTTCAATTCTATTGTTGAGACGGACGCGCAGTTGAAACAATCGCGTTTCGTATTCGCTGCGTTCGCGTGAGCCTTCAGCATAAAGCGTCATATCCAAACCGACCGATTCCATCTCGTGCAGTGTTGCTCGGACAATGTCATCGGCTAAGAACTTGTCGATTTTCGGGGCAGAGCCCAGCAAGGCTCGCATATCCTGACTCAGATCAGCAATTTCCCTAGCATCGGTACCATTGAACCGTTGTCGTGCGCCTTCCAGATTTTCGAGCACAGCACTCAAATTCAGGGCATTGATGGGATTGTCCAACAAGGACTCTGAAGCCAACCCCGACTGAAATTCATTCATCGCGGTTTCAGCATTGACCAGATCCCTGCGGTACACGCTAAGCTGCTTAATTAGAAATTCTTTTGTCGAGGTGCTCGACGCCGTTTGGCTTTGACGATATTCTTCCACGAAACGAGTAAGAATTGAAGAGGCCAAATTGTACGCGACTTCCGGATCCGTATCGCGAACTTCTAACACAAAAAGTCGTGGTCCGTCCTGCTTCAGTTTTAGGCGACCCGACAGGCGAGAACGAGCTTTCGAAATCGCTTTCTCTTCACTCACAGGTGATTGCCCAATAGCCGCAGCTGCGTCCCGCAGACTTTCGTGCAGCTTCAGCTCAATCACCATTTTTTCCAAAAACGCAGGCGAGTACATCAGCATATTCATTTCATGAAATGCCGTCGCATCAATGTTCCTTTCCCGTCCATAGCGTTGACTAGGATCAGTCAGCAATTCGCTATTGAGGCCCTCGAACCGGATCAAGACCTGTCCCGATGAAGCATAAATGGGAGTCATCGTTTTTATGGCAACAGCAGCCATTGAAAGACAAAGAATAAACGGTACAAAGAACAGCACTTTTCGTCGCCAAAACGTGCGCAACAAATTGACTGGGTCGAACCCCCCGCCGCTGTTTTGTTCCTCATCCGCAAAAGGATCCGCGCCCATAGTTCTCCTTAGTTTCCGTTCAGATTAATATAGAAAGGCATCATAGCTATCGGTTGGCCATTCATGAGTGATACAGCCGCAAAAGTGCCATCGCGTTTCAATGCCGCAAAAAGAGCAGGCAACGGACTGAGAGCCATTGCATTGTCACCGACAACCAGCTCGGCAGGTATCATATTCTGCAGCACACTTGCCATAATTCCAGAGTCTCGAACACTCTTGATCAAAATGCGCTCTAAGAATGTCAACGGCTCGGAAAACGAAACCAGACTCACTTTGTCTTCGGGCTGCAATCCCAGCATCCATTTAACCGATTTAACCGCTCTGTCCAATCCGCCAAGCTCATCGACTAAACCGTGTTCAACCCCTTGACGCCCGGTCCATACCCGCCCCTGTGCCACGGCGTGTGCTTGGTCTCGAGTGAGGTCACGCCCATCAGCCACTTTCTGCAGAAATCTTTCGTAAAAATTGTCCATTTTTCCCTGAAACTGAACGCGCTGGGTATCAGTAAAACCGCCCTCATCACTGAACAACAGTGCATTCTCACCACGGGTGATGAACTCACGATTCACACCAATCTTCTCGTACATCTTGGTCCGACTCATCTTGCCTGCATAGACACCAATCGAACCCGTTAAAGTTCCCGGGTCAGCGAAAATAGAATCAGCCAAACATGAAACATAATAACCACCACTTGCGGCATACCCGCTCATTGAAACGATTACCGGTTTGATTTTTTGCACCTTGCGGACTTCATTCCAAATCAAATCACTAGCCAGGGCACTGCCACCTGGACTATCGACCCGCAAAATCACAGCATCCACTTCATCGTCTTCAGCTAAAATCTGCAGCTCTTCTGCCACCGTATCACTGCCAACCAGCTTGCCTTGCAATCGGTCGTTGCGACTTTCGCCAGGCATGATCACACCTGTGATATGCACCAGACCAACCTTTTTTGCATCGGGCACACTCTTGTGCGAGGCGAAACGGTAGTCATCTAGAGTGGTGATACTTTCATCCGCAAAATGGTGTTCGAATACTTCGTCGTAATACATGATCGTATCAGCTAGGCCGGCTGCCACCGCTTCCGGTCCGTCAAAGAGCCCCTGATCGATCCAGCCGCTCACCTCTTGAGCGCCAACGTTGCGGCTCGTAGACAGCATCATCACCA
>JBLIOK010000234.1:0-4316 GCA_047639735.1 Candidatus Krumholzibacteriia bacterium
CTGAGTCCCGCTGACGCCTTGCGCCTCGAAGCAGTGCGCCTGCTCAGCCAAGCAGGAAAGAGTGGATGGCAAACGACAGTTTTAGAATCTTCAGGCGGACAATCTTCGCGTTCGTTGTTGGTCGTGCCACTAGACGAGAACAATCCCTTTCCCGGACTCGTCTTGCTGGACAAAGAACGACTGCACCCACTTGACGGTGCTACCTTCACCGAATTTGACGCCTTGTTTGCTCGCCGGTTGCTGCCCTTGCTGCACATACCCGCCGCGAAGGCACCCAAGCTCACGGCCGAAGACACAGAAGACATTGTCGATAGGCTAGCGCCGGTTCCCCAACCGGCGAACACTATTGCCGCAGTGACGCACGACGCCCTGTGTGGAATCCTTCAGCGCGAAATGGACCGCTGCGATCGGTATCACAACATGCTCGGTCTGGCCGCATTCCGAGTGGTCGGCGACCACGACATGCAACCCAGCCAATGGGTCGAACAAATCAACATGGGCCTGCGCAGCAGTGACCACACCGGATGCCTAGAAGACGGCACAATTTTAATCATCGTGCCAGAAGACGTGCAATCGTTACCTCGTTTGCAGCGCCGTATCAGTGAGACGCTGAAGAAGCTTTACCAAGCTGACGAAATGACCGTGCTCAGCGCGTCGCGGGTATATCCTGGCGGCGGCGATTCTCCTGACAAACTCATCGCGGCGGTCTTGGGCGCATTGCCCCACTGATCAAAGGGCGTTATCACCACTCAAACCGGGGTTATCCCCGGTTTTTTTATGCCCGGCCCCATTCCCAAGCCAACCCCTATTGACGGACGCTGCCGGGCTGTATAACCTTGGCTAACACGAATCCATGCTCTGCCCAAAATGTTTAGAAAAGAGCCCATTTCGCATGAAGCCCGATGCAGCCCTCAGCCCGCGCAAAATTAGAGTCCTGGACAACGCGACCATTGATCGCATTGCGGCCGGCGAGGTTATTGAACGTCCCGCTTCCATCGTCAAAGAATTGGTCGAAAATGCCCTCGACGCAGGTGCCCGCAATCTCACCATCAGTATGGAAGATGGGGGACTGACCAGCCTCACCATTGAGGACGATGGCCACGGCATTCCCTTCACCCAATTGCCTTTGGCGTTCGAGCGCCACGCGACCAGCAAAATCACCGCTGCCGCCGACATTATGCAGGTTGGCAGTTTTGGATTTCGCGGCGAAGCCCTGGCGAGCATTGCTTCGGTAAGCCAAATTCTCTGCGTCAGTCGCTGCGACAGTGAAGAAGTCGGCGGGATGATCGAAATCGTGGGCAGTGAGCTGGTGCGCCGTGAGCCTGCACCCCGCAACCGCGGCACATCGATCACGGTTAAGGATTTGTTTTTCAACACTCCCGCTCGTCGCAAATTCACCAAGACCGCGCAGGCCGAAAAACGCGCGATCATGAAACTGCTAACCCAGCTGGCTTTGGCCCATCAAGATGTCCGTTGGCTGGTCAAATCGGGCAGCGATGTGGCCCTGGATTTGCGGCCAGCAAAAAGCCTCACTGACCGCGCTCGAGATCTATTGGGCGCCTCGGTAATGGACCACCTTGCTCGCTTTGAATTAGAGAAGGGCGGCTTCAGCATCGGCGGCTTGGCTTCGCGGCCGACCTGGACCCGAGGAAACCGGGAACAACAATACATTTTCATCAATCGCCGTCCGGTCACCAACCGCGCCTTGTCGCAGGCTATTGTGCAAGCTTACCGCGAAGTGATACCGTCTGGCCGATTCCCGGTGGTCATTGCTTTCTTGCAAATCCCCAACGGCGAAGTCGACATCAATGTGCACCCCTCCAAAACAGAAGTGCGCTTGTTGCTCGAGCGCGAAATTTTTGGGATGCTGAAAAAGGCCTTGAGCGAAGGGTTGAGTCTGCGACGAGCCGCAGAAATGCGACCGTGGGCCGGAGGCGACCAAGATGCGCCAGGCACTGGAGCTGTCGACACACCCGAAAGCAGCGCCATCGCCAAAGACGAATATCTGCGCAACTATTTTCAACGCGGCGCTTCAGCGGGATATGAATTTAAAGGAGTGCCTCAGGGCCAGGCTGAACTGTTTGGCTCTGCCGCCATGCGACCAGGTACCGGCATCGAAACGACGACCTCCGAAGACGACTCCTATTTACCATCCAGCGAACCACCCCTGCACTCGGCGCCGTTTTGGCAATTGCACCGCACCTACATTGTGACCCAAATTCGCGGTGGGTTGGTATTGATCGACCAACACAACAGCCATGAACGCATTTTGTACAACGAAGCGAAACAAGCCTTGGCCGCTGAAGGCGGTGCCGGTGTGCCGATGCAGCAATTACTGTTTCCCGCTCACCTGGAATTGACACCTGGCCAAATTCAGGCCTGGCAAACCCACACTGACCAATTGGCGGCAATGGGCTTCACCGTCGAACCATTTGGTGGCCAAAGCATATTGGTGCAGGCTATCCCTGCTAGCCTCAAGAACTGGAATGAAGGGCGCTTGTTGCTTGATATTCTGGATGACCTGGCGTGGGACGACAAGCCGAGCCAAGAAAACCAAATCGACCTTTTGGCCAGCTATGCCTGCCACGGCGCGGTGCGTGCTGGAGAACCGTTGACCGTTCCTGAGATGCAAAACCTGGTCGATCAACTCTTTGCCACCGACACTCCGCTATCATGTCCACATGGGCGCCCAACTTTGATCCAGTTCTCTCTGGCTGAATTGGAGAAACGCTTCGGACGCACCTAGGATGAGCAACGCACGCCAAAGTTGCCCAGCCATTGTGGGGCCAACAGCAGTTGGCAAGACTGGCCTCATCACCAAACTGGCCCGTGAATTTCCGGTCGAAGTCATCAGCCTCGACAGTCGCCAAATTTACTACGGTTTGCGAATCGGCACGGCTCAGCCGTCGGCCGAAGAATTGGCTATCTGCCCGCATCACTTGATCGATTTTATTTCCCCCGATGAGAAATATGACGCTATTAAATATCGGAAAGACTTCGAGCGCGTCTACCTGGAAATCACCCAACGCGGTGGGCAACCGCTGTTGGTGGGCGGAGCCGGCATGTATCTCACCGCATTGCGCGAGGGGTTTATGGACATACCGGGAAATACGCCCGAACGGTTGGCCACGATTCGCACCGAGTTAACCGAACATTCTGACAAGGAAATCAGAGATGCGTTGCAGCAAGCCGATCCTGCTTCATGTGAACGCATTCACGTTAATGACCGCTACCGGAGTCAACGCGCCCTGGAAATCTTCCGGCTCGCCGGTGTGACCATGACGGAACTGGCGGCACAACAAACCGACGACCCGGCCTTGGGCCTCGAGTTTCCGATATTTGTTTTGGAGCGGTCGGTGACCGAAACCGATGAACGTATTGCTGCGCGAACCGCCGTGATGCTTGAGACGGGATGGATTGAAGAAACGCAAGAGGCGTTGGCTAAGCACGACGCTCATTGCCCTGGTCTCATGAGCATTGGCTATCGAGAAATCGTGCAGAACCTGGAGGGGACTTTGTCCGACGATGCCTTGACGGCAGCGATCATCTTGGTCACTCGTCAGTACGCCAAACGCCAGCGAACGATGTTCCGCCATGTCCCTGAAATCTTGCGGGGCAATCCTGACGACGAAACCTTGTACCTGGCTATCTCAAAATTATTGACGGAATAGAACATCATTTCAGCGCCCAGAGTAAGCTCCAAACTCGATCAGTTTTTCCAACCCTGCTTGCACCTCATCCACTGATGGAGCGGTGGTCGAATCGACGTATTTCGCGAAAAACTTCGTCGCATAAACACCGGTCGAATCGTAGATGGCTCGCAACAGTTCATGACGATTGATGGTGCCACGAAGATGCTCAGCGAACAGTGATTTCATCACATCATCCAATGAATGTCTATTTTCGGTCGATTCCCGCAACAACACATCCAACAATACAGTTACGGCAAAGCCACGTTCGTAAGTGACTCGACGCCACGCTTCACTGGTGTACTCCTCGTACCAAAGTTGCGGGTCGCTAAGGGGCACTTTTTCGATCTCTATTTCTCCGTACACCATGTACTGATAGCGTAAAGTCAGCCGGCGAATGTCATCGTGGGTCAACCAACCAGCGCGCGCGGCCAATACGTCACCGTAATAGGAGGTCACCCCTTCTTTCAACCACAGATCATCTACTGCGAACAACCGGATAGGCAGCCAAGTGTGAACCAACTCGTGAGTCAAAGTGCTAAAGTACTGGCCGACTGCCGGCTCGTTGACCTTCGTGATATCTAATGAAGGCGGCATCGAAGTCTGGAATGCGTATGAGCCCTCAAG
>JBLIOK010000235.1:0-4307 GCA_047639735.1 Candidatus Krumholzibacteriia bacterium
CTGCAATCCTTGTTCCTTAAATAATGCCAATTGCTTCTGGGTTGATTCGTTTTCCATCTCTCGCGCCGAGCGCAAAGCCAAGACAGGGACTTCTAATTCGCCGCTGTGTTTTTCAGGTTTGCAATCAGCCAACGCCTCGCCACTGACTGGAGAGAATACGAGAATCGCCGCAAGTTCATCAACATGATCAGTGGCCAATTGAAAAACCAGCGCTGCACTATAGCTACTGTCCCACGCCAGTAACATCATCATAAATCCACACTCTAAAGCTTGATCACCGTCATTTTGTCCTGTGTCATATCATGCATCGTGTAGCCTATACCGCCGGTATTGTACCCCGATTGGCGGCGTCCAGCGAAAGGCATCCAATCCACCCGGAAAGCGGTGTGATCGTTGACCATCACTGCCGTGGCATCCAGAGCGCGTACCGTGTGCATCGCCACTTCGAGATTGTTGGTGAACACCGAAGCCTGGAAGGCAAAAGGCAGACTGTTTGCACGGGCCACCGCTTCGGAAATTTCGTCGTAGCCGAAGACACAAACCGCGGGGCCGAAAATCTCCATATTCGAGACTTTAGCCTCGGCCGGCGGATTCAACAATACGGTGGGCGCGTAGGTGGTGTCGCTTAATTTTTCACCGCCGGTCAAAACAGTAGCGCCCCCGGCTTTCGCTTCATCGATCCACTCGGCGACGCGGTCGACTTCTCGTGGTCGTATCAATGGGCCGCATTCCGTCTTTTCCTCTATGGCATTGCCAACCACCAATTTTGCGGCGCCTTCAGCGAGCATCTCGGCCACCTGTGTGGCCATCGCTATCGGAGCAAAAACGCGCTGCACCGAAACACAAACCTGCCCGGAGTGATAGAATCCGCCTTTGAGCAGGCTGGGAATCATCGACTCCACGTCGGCGCTTTCCTCAATGATCACCGGGGCGGCGCCTCCGTGTTCCAACGCGCAACGGGTGCCCGGCGCCAATTTCGAACGCAACATCCAGCCCACTTTGGCCGAACCGATAAACGAGAAGAACGCCACTCGCGAGTCGGTTACGAGCTTTTCGGCGGTTGGGATATCGCAAGCTACGAATCGGCACCATTCTTCTGGCAAGCCGGCTTCATAAACGATGTCAACAAACGCACGGCAAGAAAGAGGCGTGTCGTCAGCGGGTTTGACCAAGACTGGGCAGCCAACGGCAATGGCAGGCGCAACCTGGTGCACGATCAAGTTAAGGGGGTGATTAAACGCAGAAACCGCCACCACAGGCCCGATCGGCTCGCGCGTGGTGTACGCGACGCGACCCGCGCCCGCTGCCGTCAAATCCATTGGGATTTCACGTCCGGCCAACTGACCGAGTTCCTGTACGCACAAGCCCACGCCATCGATGGCTCGGGTAACCTCGACCCGCGCATCCATCAGGGGTTTGCCACCTTCATCGGCAATCAAAGCCGCCAAAGTTTCAAAACGTTCCGACATCAAAATGGCGGCCTTCTGCAAAATCTCGATCCGCCTAAAAGCTGGCAGCCAGCCATCCCTGTCACGATGCAACCGGTCTGCGATTACCAGATGGCTGTCGATCGTAGCCCAATCGCTCAACTCCACTGAACCAATATTTCCTAAATCGAAAGGGTTGACCACTTCAAGCACTTTACGCTCGCTCATATCAAACACACCTTTGCCGCAAGTTCGTCGATCAGGACTTTCTGGTTTTCAGAATAGTCAACTGGCAGATCTATCAAATGCACACCGCCGGCTTCGAAGGCACGTTCAAAAGTGGGCACCAGAAATTCCGTTGCTTCGACGCGATGACCTGTCGCCCCATAACTATTGGCGTACTGAACGAAATCAGGGTTATTAAATTCCAGGCCCCAATCTTCAAATCCAGCGTGCGATTGTTTCCAACGAATCATTCCATAGGAACTGTCGTTCAGCACCGTGACGACGAGGTTCAGCTTTAGCCGCACCGCAGTTTCCAACTCCTGTGAATTCATCATGAAGCCACCGTCGCCACAAATGGCCATCACGCGCCGGTCAGGATAGAGCAGCGCCGCCATCATCGCCGAAGGCAATCCAGCACCCATCGTGGCCAGCGCATTGTCCAGCAAAACGGTGTTGGGCTGGTAGGCTTTGTAGTTCCGCGCGTACCAAATCTTATAGATACCGTTGTCGAGAGCGATGATATCATTTGGCCCCATCACCTTGCGCGTATCGGCCACAATGCGTTGCGGGATAGCGGGGAAGCGCGGATCATCAGCTCCCTCAAGCATATGCGATTCCACTTCTTCGCGGATCATTTCAAAGTAAGAAACGTCGCACTTTACCTGGCCTCTCAATTTCTTTTGCAAAGCAACCACGGAGGCGGCGATGTCGCCCACTACCTCAATCTGCGGAAAATAAACTTGATCAACTTGTGCCGATTTGTAGTTGATGTGGATGACTTTCTGGCCACCCTTTTCCATAAAGAACGGCGGCTTTTCCACGACGTCATGACCGATATTGATGATCAAGTCAGCGCGGTCGATGGCGCAATGCAAGTAATCGCCATCGGACAAGGCCGCTGTGCCCAAGAACAATTCAGAACGTTCATCAACAACGCCCTTACCCATTTGGGTAACGAAGAATGGGATCCGTGTGGAATGGACAAAATCACAAATTGCTTGGTGCGCGTGTTGACGGTTGGCGCCGGCGCCCAACAAAACCAAGGGCATTTTTGCCGCTTTGATCAGCTCTACCGCTTCATCTAGCACCACGTCGTCTGCTACAGCGTAATAGCGTGTGTGAGGCGTAAAGACATGAGACTCGGTGTCCTCAGCTGCAACATCTTCGGGTAGCTCAAGCAGCACGGCACCGGGCCGCTCTTCTTCGGCAAGGCGAAAGGCTTCGCGCACCAAGGACGGAATAGTGTCCCCGTTCACAATTTGTTTCGACATCTTACAAATAGGCGCAAAAAGGCTGACCACATCGATGATTTGAAACTGACCTTGCTTGGATTTATTGATCGGCTTTTGGCCAGTTATCATGACCAGCGGCATGCCGCCTAAGTGCGCGTAAGCCGCTGGCGTGGCGAAATTTGTCGCACCCGGCCCAAGTGTTGCCATGCATACGCCAGCTTTTCCCGTCAGGCGCCCGTAGGTTGCTGCCATAAATGCTGCCCCCTGCTCATGGCGCGTCAATACGAGTTTGATGGAAGACGTGCGCAGCGACTCCAGCAAGTCTAAGTTTTCTTCACCCGGTACGGCGAAGATTCGATCGACGCCTTCGGCCTCCAAAGCGGCGACCATCAAATCCGACGCTTTTTGATGCTTTTGTGAAGCCTTCTCGACATTCGATTCGTTCACTGAACTCATCAATTGATCCTTTGGTTGGTTCTATTTGGTGCGCAAAAAGATAGCGACAACGGCACTTGTTAACGTGCCCGCACCTATGACCATTGGCACGGCCATGGTGATATAGGCTTTCAAATTAAAGAAGTCTTCTGCTTCTGTCTGCGTCTTGACTCCTTCGGAAACCGTATACGCGATCATGTTGGCGAAGTAATTTGGCGAGATGACAGAGACCGAGAGATACTGGCTCAATGGCGCAAGAATGGCGGCGACCAGTGTGACCACTAAGCCACAGATGAAGCCCTGCTTGTACGACATTTGTCCGTCGAAGTGATTCGCCTTTTTATCACGTACCGCAAAGACGTAAACAGCAATCGCCGCTATGCCAAAAAAGTTGGAATACAGGGCGTGCTGATCGATGTGATCACTGTGTAGTCCAGCAAGTCGCTCAATCGCCATCCAAAGAATCGCGACGACCGTAAAAATAATTCCCCACTTAATATCGACCTTGTACCGGCTCACTGCGCGCCTCCTTAACTCGAGTTTTCGTCAACGTCCAGAGCTATCATACACAAGGTCTTTATTTATGCGACACTTGACACCGGAATTTATATATGTCACCACTTAGTGACATGAATAACAACCCCACAAACGATGATCTTGTCTGGCGCGCCCTCAGTGATGCGCGCCGGCGCCAGATGTTGGACAGATTAGCCAAAGGGCCAGCCACAACAGGTGAACTGGTGGCCGATTTTGCGCCGCTCTGCCGCACCGCAGTCATGAAACATCTCGACGTTTTAGAAGCGGCTGGCTTGCTTATTGTGCGCTTGGACGGTCGTATGCGGTGGAATCACTTGAACCCCGTGCCCATCGAAGACATCCCCCAACGCTGGATCGAAAACCGGCAACAACGGATGGGCGCCGCACTCAATCGGCTGAAATCCATCGTCGAAGAACCCGAAAGGACAAAAAAGTAATGGCAGGTCAAATC
>JBLIOK010000236.1:0-4301 GCA_047639735.1 Candidatus Krumholzibacteriia bacterium
GGCGTTCAATTTTTGCCTGGTCTGCCCGCCATTGCTCTTGCTGTTTTTCACGCAGACGTTCCAATATTTCTTTGTTACGCCAAGCTTCTTGTAATGCCAATTGGGTGTTGTCGAGTTCGACAGTGGCGGCCTCCAGTACTTCGCGTACCGAGGAACGCTGTTCAACCAAATGAGAAACCCATTCGGTACGAGACATCAAATGACTCACGTCAACCGAAGCACCGTTTGTACTCAAATGCTGGTGTTGATGGAGCACAATATTTTGTTCGAGTTCGGCAAGCCGGTCTTGAATGAGTTTGATCTTCTGTACAGCCATGGCCACAGCGCGTCCACGCTCATCGATGATTCTTTGGCGATGTTGTACGATCCGTTCCAAACGAAAAGTGAAGCCCATATCACTGCACCCCAGTCATTTCGCGTAAACGGGCCAGAGTCTCCGGCAGTGAGGCCCCTTCGGTGACCCCTTGGGTCAAGAACTCCCGCAAATCCTCTTCACGGGCCAATGCGTCGTCGAGCACTCTGTCGGATCCAGGGACATAAGCCCCAATGTTGATCAAATCACGATTGTCTTCGATGGCCTTTAACCAGCGCATCAAGCAGGCGCCAGCGGCAATGTCTTTTTCATCAACGATGTCATTGCGCAGTCGACTCACGCTTCCCAAAACGTCCACGGCTGGATAGTGATGCTGGCGCGCCAAATCGCGGCTGAGCATCAGATGGCCATCCAAAATAGAACGCATGGCATCGCCCACGGGATCGTGAATATCATCGCCTTCGATGAGAACGGTAAAGAAGGCCGTCATCGAATTCACATCTGACCAGCCTGCCCGTTCGCACAATTTCGGCAGAGCGGCAAAAACGCTTGGCGGATAGCCCTTGGTGGTGGGCGGTTCGCCGGCGGCCAAACCTATTTCCCTGAGAGCCATGGCGTAACGAGTGGCCGAATCCATCATGAACAAGACTTCGTGGTCAGAGTCGCGAAAATTCTCGGCGATTGTCATCGCAGTCTCAGCGCCCTTGGCTCGCATCACGGCGCTTTCATCACTTGTGACAACAACGATAACGCTGCGCGCCATGCCCTCTGGGCCAAGATCGCGCTCGATGAATTCCCGAACTTCTCGTCCACGTTCGCCGATCAAGGCGATAACATTTATTTGGGCGCTTGCTTGGCGCGCTAGCATACCCAAGAGAACTGATTTACCCACGCCACTGCCGGCAAAGATGCCCATTCGTTGGCCACGCGCCGTGGTGATCATGCTGTCTATCGATCGGATACCCGTGGACATCACTTCTGTACTACGGCGCCGTTGCATGGCCGGCGGTGGTGAATTGCCCAGTTGCTTATGGTCGAGTTTGGAGAATGAGGGACCGCCGTCCAAGGGACGTCCGAGACCATCAATCACACGACCGAGCAATTCATTGCCAACCGGTACGGTTAGCTGGGTCGCCTGAACCGTTACTTTGGCTCCAGGGGCAACGCCGGTCGCATCGTGATAAGGCATCAGCAGCAGAGTTTGATCACGGAAACCTACAACTTCACAGGAGATCGCTGTTTTGTGCCGCCCGACTTCGATCCGACACAACGATCCAACCGGTGCTGATAGACCCGCAGCTTCGATGATCATGCCGACAAGGTTGGTCACCTTGCCCACTGTGCGGACGGGATCCGTCAGCCGGATAGTTTCACTCAGATCAGTCCACGCTTGGGACATCGTCGACCTCGGTTTCTTCGTTTCCTGAAACTTTTTCCGTTGTGTCTAGGCTAGGAAATTCTGTTGAGCCTAGGCTGCCAGACGCGATCATCTCGGCAACAATTTCGTCCAGAGTTTCTAACTGGCGAGAAAGAGTAGCGTCCCATTCCCTTTCGGTATTTCGGACCACGCAGCCCCCTTGATCAATTCTGCGGTCAGAGATGATTTGGCTGATATTGAGCTTGTTCAAAAAATCAGCCTGATCTTCCAACCAAGCCGCGTCCGTAGGATTCACCTGAATGGTCAATGGTGTGTTTTCGATGATTTTGAAAAGAGTTGTTTCGATCACACGGGCCACAATGTCTGGATCCACGGCAACCTGCTTGCGTACAATTTTTTCGGCGATTTGCTTGCCCAAACGCGCGGAGGCGGCCGCTGCATCCTTCAACTGGTCCGCCATCAATTTGACAATTTCATCGCTCCAGATATCAAGCTGTTGGGCGGTTTCCTTCTTGATGAGCTGCAATTGACGATCGTAGTCGCGCTTCAATTCTGCTTCGCGATTGCTGTAGTCATCGGCGAGCTCCAAGGCAACCAAATCGTAGAGTTGAGCACGTTCATCATTGGTCAGTGAACTCATCAAGGACTTGGTGTCGGTGAAACCTGCTTCGCGGCGAAACATGACGCCTTCACCCGGTGCGCCTTTGCCTTCAGCTAAGAATTCAGCATCGGCCAAGGGCAACGCTATGTTGCTCGGGCTATGGCCCGTAAATTCATCAGGTGACCATTTCTGCATCCTTGCCCCCCTTGCCGATCGTAATGGTTCCGGCATCTTCGAGGCTGCGGATAACTTCGACAATGCGCTGCTGTGCCTCTTCGACTTCCGAGAGTTTCACAGGACCCATAAAGTCCATATCCTCGGCGATGCCCTCGCCAGCCCGTTTGGACATGTTGGCGAACATTTTGACTTGGATTTCCTCGGTTGCGCCCTTGAGCGCCATGGTCAATTCTTTGCCGTCGATCTCTTTGAGAATCTCCTGGATGCTTGTGTCGGGCATCACGACGATATCTTCAAAGACAAACATCAACTTATTTACGTCGTTAGCGACTTCATCATCAATTTCGCGCATTTCATCGAGAATCTCTTGCCAGACTTCGCGGTCAATTTCGTTGAGAATTTCAGCGACCTGTTTTTTGCCGCCGTATTCAGTGTCACGCGCGGTGATCTCACCTTGCAGTTGGCCGGCGAGAACCAATTCAACAGCCTTCATGGTCTCGGTGTTGGGAGCTTCGAGCACGGCCATGCGGTGGGCGACATCGCCTTGTTGTTCCGGTGGCAGCAACTCTAGAATGGGGCCACTGCTGCGTGGGTCCATATGGGCCAGAACAACCGCAACGGTTTGAGCGTGCTCGTTTTGCAAGTAGTTGGCAATGGTCAAAGGGTCGACGTTTTTTAAGTGTTCAAAACTCTTTATCTCATTGTAATTTGTAACGCGGCTAAGCAGTGAAGAGGCTTGGCGGTTGCCAAAACCAGCTTCTAGGATTTGTTTTGCGGTCTCTTCGCCACCAAAGGACATTCCCGAAATCTTACCGCTATTGGCGACGAATTCGGAAAGCACAGCTTTCTTTTCCTGCATGGTCACATGGCCGATTGAGGATATAGAATGCGCTAGGCCCTCGACGATTTTTTCGGGGAGTTTGGCCATGATGGTGCCAGCAACGGAGGGGCCTAAGGCCATCAAAAATATGGATGCTTTACGAATGGCATTGTTCTCCACGTCAGACGCCCACCTTTTCTTGTGATTGACCGGAAAGTTCAACTTCTCTAATCCAGGATTGGATCACTTCAGCCACTTTTTCTGGGTTTTCTGAGGCAAAGTCTTGAATGTCCGCGATCACTTGGTCATCCATGTCGGGAATCCCCTCAAAGTGATCCGATCCCGTGCTTGGCGAGGCCTTGCTGCCTGCCTGTGTTCCAGAGACTTCGCTGGGTTTGGAGGCCAGCAAATTGGCCACGTTCTTTCTTAAACTCAAGACGATCACGGCCAATACGATGAAGAGCACCGCTTTGCCACCGTACTCCGTAGCAGGGCCAACCCATTCAGGGATGCCGCTAGTAACAGGTTCAACCTGTTCGTTGAATTGCATATTGACGATCTCAATTTGATCACCACGGACGACGTTCAGGCCAACGGCAGTTTGTACAATGCGTCGCAGTTGGCTGATTTTGTCTTCACTAAGTGGCTGGTAGGTTCGGGTACCATCATCAGCCGCTTCGTAAGTGCCATCGACAAAGACGGCGACCGAAAGGGATTTGACGCCGCCTGTGTCACCGACGATGTGCTCGACCGTGCGATTGATTTCATAATTCGTCGTGCTGTTTTCACTAACGCTGCCGGAAGTTGGGTCTGATTCTTCGCTACGAACTTCACTGCGAACCACAGTGTTTGCTGGATCGAAGATTTCACGTTCTTTGTCAATTTTCTCAAAATTTAGGGTCGCATCCACCCGAACAATCGCGCGGCCAGATCCGAGAACGGTATCGAGCATGGTGCCGGCTTTTTCAGTGAGATAGCCTTCTACTTCTTTACGCAGCGCCAGATGATTTTC
>JBLIOK010000237.1:0-4286 GCA_047639735.1 Candidatus Krumholzibacteriia bacterium
TGGACTGGGATTTGGCCGGCAACAATGCGGGGCTTTTGCGTTTTGTGCGCACACTTGCCCGCTTCACCAACAACGTGCCTGCGTTAGCAGCCGATCATTTTTGGTCAGTTACCCATCCAGGCCACGAGGGCGACATCACATGGCATGGCACCGAGCCTCATTTGCCAGACTGGTCGCCCCATTCGCGGCATCTCGCCTTTGAATTGACGCCTCCGCAAGACAAACCCTACGCCTCGCGTTTTGGCAGTGCACGCCTACTTGTGTTCTTGAATACCGAGAATTCAGAATTAGAATTCAACCCAGCGCCCGCTCCCCTGGGAGAATCATGGCACAAAATGATAGATACCTCACAGGCAACACCCGATGACATTCAAACAGACCTGACGGTCCCCCTCTCTGCGCGCAAAAGAGTGGCGGTCCCATCACATTCTGTGGTCGTTTTGGTGTCCAAGGCTTAAGGTTCATGCGGTGAGGCCTATTTTACGCAGTTTGTGCAAATAATCACATTAAAACAGGTTTTTTCTTCACTTTGTGTTTTTTATCGCGTATGCTCTTCTCCAGTACCAATTTGGGGAGGCACCTTCGAATCGAATGGTGCGCGAGAGGTCATTTCTTGAATCTGATTCCTGAATGTGACCATCATCTGAGCAAAACAACTGCGTATCATAACGCCCGGTTCCCCCGGCCTCCCCAATTTGGTCTCCTGAAAGCCGCTCCCGTCGCCCGGGGCGGTTTTTTATTTTGTCCTGCCGATTAGTAGCGGCGACTCCAGGTCAATTCCAACCCTGAATCTTCTTCGCCTTGGCCGTACGTTGAAACGAGGCGGAAAAGCCGGGTCAGCGTGTATTCCATGGTCACAAAGTAGGTGCCACTTTTTGTCAAACTGTGGTGATACTTTACCATCAAGCGAGGGTTGATAAACTTGCCCACCATCAACGTGCTTTCTCCGTCGGAATCCGCACCGACTTCCACCATATCAACGCCAACCGTGCTTGTAACAGAATTTTGCATTCCAGCTGTTCCAAACACGACGGCCAGGCCCGCCAGATTTTGACGTAACTCTTGCCCCGGATCATTCTCGTTGCTCACGCCACCACGTTGGTCATTGTCCAGATCGTTCATGGGCTGGCCGAAAAGCAATACCGCCATGATGTCTGACTCTTCGTAGCTTGGCTCACTTGAAAGTTCGATAATTGGGTCGGTCGCAGTTCCCGATATCATAATGCGAACCAAGGTCCCATTGACCGTGGTGGTGAGCAGTAACGATAGATTTGGGTTGGGAGGCGCGTTGCCTCGAAAAATGACTTCACCTCGTTCAACATCAAAAGTTCGGTTCATGAATTTTAACGTGCCGAGCACCGTCACCAAGTCCCCATTTACGGTTGGTTGCGGTAATCCGTCTTCATCAAAGCCACGACCAACATTCAATTCGCCCGACAACTCAATGTCCAACCCATAACCGCTAACGCGAAAGTTACTGGGCAAATGAACGGCAATATCCATATCAGGCAGCGGCAATGCCGTTGCCTCATCCAACAGAGGTTCATCGCCGGCCTCCGGCACCACAAATATTCTAATCGAGTCGCTCGCGGCCGAATCAGCAGCAGCCAAAGCCCACAATTCGGACTCGCCTTCGAAGTCATGCACGTTGCGCGGCAATTCCGGCAGCCTTATAAAAGCCGAGGCCACGGTGATTTCACCCGTCATTTTTGGATGATCCAGCGGACCAATCAGATTCAAATCAAATGAGGTGTCTATGCGAGAGCGATTGGGCAAATTGATCACCAAATCTTTGGTCGATAGCTTTCCATCGACTCTCGCATTAGATGGACTCGCTTGTGCGCCTTTGTTCTGAGCGGCTAGGACAGTAACTGCCAATCCAGCCGAGACCTCCCCCACAAGTTCAATTTCGGGCGGCAGGACTCGGTTCACGTGACCCAGATTGAGAGTTTGATCCGGAATACGAAAAACAGCCAGCATGCTATCCTGTGCTGTCCATACGCCCGTCTCAATATCGATTTCGCCAGGCAGATTTAATTTCGCCCGTAACAACGTGGAGTCGTTTGAAGTGATCGCCATGGTCGCAACCACGCCAGCGCTATCACCAGCCACCATGGCAAAATCTACGGCGACGCCAATATCCGGGTCATCGCGATGCGGCAGCAACTTGGCAATCAAGTTACCCTCAAGTATCGGCTCAGCGAATGTCCCGCCCAATTCAATCTGCGACTCCAACGAGAAATCTTTGCCGCCGTTGGTACCCCAAAATTCATTGGGCACCATCCCGTCCAACTGCTCCTCTGTTACAAACAACGAGATGACGCTGTTGAATTCCATACCTGCCTTTGAGATTTCACCTCCCAAGTTGATCGATCCTGGGTCACCGCTAAACTCAAAGGGGCTCAGCGAGAAGAACCCGGGTTCAGGTCCAATCACGACAACGGCAGGTTCTTGCAGACGCAAACTTTGTCCGTGTCCACCAAATACTAAGCTATCGATGACCACCGTTTTCGGGCTCGACACACTGAGAGAATCGGTTTGGACGCGGCCTCCAATCCGCAGCTCGTCCTGGCCCCGTTTGAGCGCCAACGAATAGCCGCCACTCAACGAACGATCAGATGCTTGGTCGATGTTTGCCATAACGACAACAGAGTCAAGAACAGCCCCGCCCGCACTTATACCCCAAGGCAATTGCAATTCAAGGCTTCCAGCGGACCGGTTTCCGTGCACGTGCAAATCAATCTGCGGTGCCGTCACTTGTGGCAAATCCAATTGCCCTGTGAGATCCAAATCCAGATCAAATTCTTGAAGAGTTCCCGCCATAGTCGCATCCAAGTCCAACCGAATTACCGGCGGTGCCAATGAATCTGGCCAAATCAGCGACAAGGCTTGAGAATCCGGCACGGCAGCTTTCAGCTGCATATTGACATGCCTTCGCGCCAATTCGCCCTGAGCGAATATTTCACTGCCCAACAAAGCAAGAGCCAAACTATCGACGGTCACCGCCACAGCCGCCAAACCAGAATCAGGCAACGCTGCCGCATCCACAATTACTCGGCCAGTCAGACGGCCACGCTCCAACCACTGCGTTGATTCCAGATTGACATCAAACATGCCCGCGATCAGCGGCGCGACATAGGAACCGGACGCCAAGATCCTCCCCGACACCTCATCAAATTCCTGCGGCGGGCCAGAAGCTGCGGGCAAGAGTGACGAGAGAAACAGATTGTCAAACTCCAGTCGCAACGCATCCAAAGCCAGTGAGATTTTTTCGTCGGGATCTACGGTAAATCCGGCCGCCATGGAGAATCGTTCAACGGAAAAAGTGACAATTTTTGATGACGTGGAGTCCTCAACGGTCAGAGCAAGATCCAGCTGCAAATAATCGACTTCAGCACTAGGCGGACGTTCGAAACCCAGCTCAAGAGAACCAGCACCATCCACATTTTGTAAGGTCAGTTCCGGCGAAATCGCGGCGAGCTGGCATTGCACTCGCCACTGACCAACACTGAGCGACGGGATTCCCGGCAGAGATCCACTGTGCAATGGAGCCAACGACCCCACACTGTCTGCTGAAGCAGACTTCTCTTCAGAAGCCCCGACCGAGGGCTGAAACAAAGCCAGAATGGCGGGCAAGTCCACGTGGTCAGCCACCACCAGAACACTATCCGCATCCACGTGACCGTTCCGCAAGGCCCCCATGTCCCAGGCCAATTCAAGCAAAGGCGCCTTAACAAGGGTTGTTGCAGATGATCCCCCATCTTTCCAAACCACGTTCGTCAATCGCAGATGTCCAAGTTCAGGCCACGAGATTTCACCAACTTGCAAGTCTCCCGGGATCACATCAGCTGCCAACTCGAGTCCCCAGCCGACAGCATTGCTGCGAAAGGTTCCGCTCGCATACATAAGCACCATAAGAAGCGTGGCCAACGACAGCACCGCGGCAACGGCCTGAAGAGCGCGGTGCAACACCAAACCTAATATTTTTCGCCACCGTGGACGCGATTTATTTACCATGGGTAACCTATCCCAAAGTGCCACAAATTCCGTGGCCGATGAGGAACCAGATCATAAACATTCGAAGCATAGCCAATCCGCAATGGTCCCAAAGGCGAACGAAAACCAATCGTCGCCCCTATGGCCACCGGGTAATCTTCGAGACTCGTCAGTTCTGCCGTCTCCCAAATATTTCCAGAATCAATAAAGAGGCCACCTTCCAATTTCCAGATCAGCGGAAAGCGCAGTTCACCACTCAGCAAACCTACGAATTCACCACCGAGAGCATT
>JBLIOK010000238.1:0-4281 GCA_047639735.1 Candidatus Krumholzibacteriia bacterium
GTGCTAAAGCAGGGCGCCAAACTTCAACGCCCATACATCAGAACTCTCAGAACTTAGTGAAACTTAAATCAACTGGTCGGCAGGGGGCAAGCTTGTTTTGCCATAGACGTGGGTATCGAACCAAACTTTGCAGTCCACGCCAGTGACGTCAATGATCGTTTGTTGGAGCAATTCTCGCGTAAGGTCGCCGCGGTCACGCTCTATATAGAGCGTGCGCATGATTTCGTCGAGCGGGCGCAGGGTGCCTGTGGCGCGGGCCAGCATTTGATCCAAGGCCATGCAGGCGTTGACGCCACCGGCATAGCCGAAGCGAACCTGGTCGGCACCGGTCATGACTTCTCCGGCCGCGTCAGCTATGGAAATCTTGCCCAACAATGGATTGAGGGCGTAGTCGCGTTCAAGACGGGCACCTAGGATTCCACGAGCGTGCTCAGGGGACCAGATGCCGGCGCTGACCAACATTCGCGCTGCGTACCACGTCGTGGCGCCTTCGGTGAACCAGAGCATGTTCGGATCCGATTGGGGGATAGCTTCGCCCAGCCAACCATGGAACATTTCGTGAGCGATGACGCTGGCGGCTTGTTCTTCGAGCATGCCCCAAGTTGTGGTTGGGTCCAACATGACCAGCACCGAACTGCCGGTGTGGACGCCGTAGACATCAAAGCCAGCCTCGGCGGTGATTTCATTGGCCGCCAGCAATACCGTGATTTGATCGGTCGGTGCCGAGCCGAAAAAGCCCATCTCAGTGCGTGCTATACGCTGGATCAACTCTAAGGCTGCCTCATCGGCGAAGAACCATTCGCGGTCGGTGGCGAATTGTATCACCGTGTCGCGAGCATGGCTTTCCAATATCCGGATTTCGCCACAGATGATCAGCGAATTGTTCAAGTCCGCTAAATTGCGAGGGTGATACAACAAATTTGACGGCACCGGCGCTGCCGCATCCAATGGACTTTCAGTTTGTACAGGTTCGTCTAAGCCTATTCCCGGCGCAAAGCCTTGTCCCATCCCGAGACTGGCTTGACCGGTTTTACGGGCCTCGTGACGACTGCGTTCGGTGGCCAGGTCTTTGCCTTTAACGAGGGCGGGCCAGGGCACCAGCAGCGGTATCTCGCTGGGGTTATGGATGGAAATGGTGATTTCGTTCACTTCCATGCCGACCGGTTCCAAAAAGATTTCAAATCCAGCTGCTCGCAGACCACCTGTGATCGGTGTCGAGATATGCCGGCGCACATCTTGTTCGCCACCACTCACACGGTCGAGGTCGACCCGATAAATGAACCCGGCGCGTGATACATTTTGGGTGGCCAGGCGCCAACCAGCTTCTGTTTCTTCAATGGCCAAAGGCTTGCCCGACGATCCGTCGGAGTTTAATTCGCGTCCGGAAGGGTTATGAGCGTTGACGCCATTGCCCAGGTCACTAAAAATACCAGGCGGAAATTCGAGTTCCAAATGGTCAGGCAGGTTACCGACGGCGATCAAAGTGATGATCAAAGTGCCTTGTTCGGCTTCGCTCAAATCGAGCTCGTAGGTCAAGTCGACCGGTTGCAGCGGCCCGGGCTGGGCCCAAAAATAGGTGGCGACCAGTATCATCGTTAAAGTCGTTAGTCGAACCCATTGCCAGTGTTGGAAGTCCCGAACTTGACCAAAAAAAGTGCGCTCAGCAGGTATACCTGCCCCTCGTCTGTTCTTGTATTGGTCCAGTGCGGATTGCGACTTCGTAAACACTCGGATTCTTCCTCTGCACGGTTGGATCGCTGCCTAGGTTCCTCATCGTTCCCTATGATTCCGCGGCGTATCTCCAGTTGGAATCTGATTCAAAACATTGCAATAGACGTGCCTGATTCAGGAAGAGAGAATTGCCCTCTAGCGAAACACTTCCACAGGACCTAATATCTAACATATTCTATTGAGGTCAGCTGAATGAGCAACGGGAGGATTCGCAACGTGACAAAATTTTTCGTTATTTTTGCCATCGCCTATATCGTCATGCGCTTTGTCTTGCCTAAGTTAGGCATTGGCGGAGGCTGAAGCGTCCCACAAGACTCGGTCGGCGACCGAGACCAATGGGACGAGACGGCAAGTAAAACTGAAGATAAGATTGAAGACAAAGATAAGCCTGAGTAAATAGTATCAAAGGCACTAGCGCAGCGCGCGAGTTACCCTCTCGCGCGCCTTGTCGCCCAAATGGGATCCGGCAAACATCACTAAGCCGCCCAGGATAAGCCCTGCATAGACATCGATAACGTAGTGGTACCGGTTGTAGACTGTAGACATGCACAGCAGGACAAAGATCGTTGTCATCCACCAACGATGGCGCGGGAAATTATTCCAAGTGTGCCACCACGGAATCATCGACGCTGCCACATGGCTAGAGGGAAAAGCCGCACCGAGCAGAGCCCCGTTGTCATGAATGTAGTGCATCAAATCAGTAAATATCCAGCCGTCAACGGTTATATATCCTGCCTTAAAATACTTGGGTCCCCAAGCGGGGAAGAGCGTGTACATCGTATAACAAATGAGCATGGTCACGCTCAGATCACGAATGAAATCGCGAACTTTATCCCAGCGCTGATTTTCGGCAATGCCACGCGCCTTGAACACCAAGGCGATGTAGGTCAGCGAGATGAAATAATAGGTGAAGTACGCGAACTCCATCAATTCGTGAAACCAGGGCCAAGGCCAAGCGCGTGACCACTCCAAGCTTGGCTGAAAACCAAAGATGAGCTCTTCTAGCCGAATCAGCGCCGGGTCAATGCTGTTTTCGAAATCAAAAAATATCAGGCCGAGATATTCCATTTCCGCGTAAAAGAGTGGAAAAATCATCGGCAAGTAGATTTCCCCCAACAAGCGTGGAAAGAAACGGCGGCAACTTCGCAGCATCGGTGGAATAAACCAGACTGCCATGGCCAGGATCACGTGTTGCAGACCGTTGAGCCAGGGGTCGGGGAATACGGACGGTTTCAGAACAGGGTAAAAAGCGCTGACGAGCAAATAGACGACGACCAAACGGTCGTAATTCATTCGCCGTAGAGACAGCTCGGTCAAGCGCCGGCGTAACGTCATAGCCATCCTTGATTGCGATAGAAACCGATGGTTTCGGCGAATCCTTGGGCGGCGCCGCGAGTGGCGACAAACCCCGTGTCTCGAGTCAGGCGGCTGCCATCGCAAACCCAGCCAGGACTGCTGAGGTCAAGCACACGGTCAGAGGACAAGATTAACCAAGGGTTGCCGGAGATGGCGTTGATTCGCGACGCGATTTTTAATAAAAACAAGGGCAGGGTGACGCGTCGCACTTTGCGCTGCGCGGCTTTGGCCAAGGCGGATTGGATTTGATCCCAGTCATACCCAACTTGCTGATCTGAGACAAAATAAATTCCTTCGGCTGCCGGCGTGCGCAACAAGGCGAGAACCGCAGCGGCGGCGTCGCGTCCATCGACCAAACTCAAGCCCGAAATCTTATCTCCTAATCTGGCCGTCCAGCCTTTGCGGGCGCTGCTCAGCAAAGGCAGGAATTCTCTGTCTCGAGGTCCGTAAAGCGAAGGCGGCCGTAAAATGACGCGCCGAAATGCTCCCGGTGCCGTCGTGACTTTTTCTTCAGCAGCCAATTTGCTGCGTCCGTAGGCTGTGATGGGATGGCAGGGATTGCTCTCTATTGCCGGATTAGCCAACGTCGCTGGTCCGTGTGCGGCGAGGCTCGAGACAAAGGCAAAAGTGTGGTCCGGGTCATCTCCCCAAACGGCGTGAGCGGCAGCCAGCAGGTTCTCTGTGGTTTCAACATTTCCGCGAATGTAGGTCGCTTCGTCTGGTCCACTGACCACGCCGGCGCAATGCACAACATCGGTCGTGCCTCGTAGAAAATTTTCGCACTCTTGGTGGTCTGAAAGATTGACCACCACGATATCGTAAGAGTGAGAGGCTAACCATTGCAGGTCACTTGTCGTCCGCACAGCGATGCGTACGGAGTGCCCTTCGGCAATCAAAGATTCGGCGATGTGGCTACCTAGAAACCCCGTGCCGCCGGTCAGTGCAATGGTTTTGGTCACATCGGCCATTGCTTTACCGAACCGATCTTTCGTAGACGCGATAGGTTTTGTACATGTCTGCCCCGTAGCCTTCAAGAATGCGATTCATCGGTTTGTTGTCGGCCAAAATCCAAGAACATTCGCCCGAGCTGATGCCTTTGGCAAAGCCGGCCTGCATGGTTTTGTAGACCATTGCCATATCCACGCCCAGCTTGCGGTACTCTGGCAGCACGCCCATCAGAATCGTGCGTGCATA
>JBLIOK010000239.1:0-4247 GCA_047639735.1 Candidatus Krumholzibacteriia bacterium
CGTGATGCCCCAAGTCGAGCACGGCGCCACAATTGACCAAGCGGTCAATGGATCCTTGGGCTGCGTCTTCGGCGTTGAGCAAGAACACAGGCACTCCCAGACACAAAGCTTCGTGGGCGGTGGCCTGTTGCCCGGTGATTAAAACATCTGCGCCGGCCAGTTGGGCTTCTAGCCCATTGTCTTCGTCGAGCAACGTTATCGGTTCGTTACCGGGCAGAATGTTTCGCAAGGCGCTGTTGACCCTCGGGCTCAGAAGGTGGTCATCCGGCTCTTCGAAGCGCAGCACAATTTTTGGATAGGTGCCCGATTCCACCGGTCGGTTGGTGCGCGCGTGCAAAACGTCGCTGGGGATCAACAGGTGCTGATTGCCACCGATCAAGTTTTCACGATTGTCTTGGTCGCGCCAGCCAAAAGCTGGAATCACGCCGAGGTCCATTTCGGGGCAGTCTTCTTCGCCGATCACGACAGTCAAAAACCCTGCTTCGGCCAAGACGGTAACCACGCGTTGTGCCGAGACGTCCAGATCGAGCAAACACACGCCCGCCCCTGGTGTCACCGACACGGCGTTCAAAAATTCGATTTGTGCCACGATGCTGCTGGTGTCTTCAAAGCGCGCCCAGTTAAACCCGTGCCGTTCCAGCCTTCTAACTTGTTGGGATGTTCCGCGAATCAAAAAATACACTTCGCAATCGTGGTCGTCGCGTAAGTGTTCCGCCACAGCCAAACACCGGTTCAGATTTTGTAGCCCCAAACCATCAGCCACCGCATAAATTTGTGGCCCGTTTCGTTTGGCCGTCGGTTGATTTTTGGGCCAAGATTTTCGCGTTGGAATCGACGGGCGCAAGCCATCGCCAGGATCAGCACGCCATTGGCGTTCTTCTTCTTCATTCATGTCAGGCGCCACTCGACCAGAGCCGTCGCACTCGCGCCTAACCGGCAAAAAGCCACCGGCGATCATCTCTTCGGCCGCGTCGGGCAGCCAAAAGTGCCCGCGTTCGAAGTTGTGACCTTGCCCTTCTAGGTCGAGGCAAAACGAGACACTGTCACAGCCCCAATGATTGACCGCACGGGCGATCACGCCGGTGGACACCGATCGGTCGGCCCAGCCGGCCTTGAGCTCGGAATCTTTGTAGATCGGTGCAAATTCGCGGACCAACATTTCACGCAAGGTGCCGATCGCGGCCAAATTACAGGATTCTTGGGGCACGGGATATCGTGAGACACAGTGCATCATCGTCAGGTCAACACAGCCAGCCTCGAGGGCTGTCTCCACGGCTGTCCACGTTTCGCCAGCTTCGGCCATGCCGGTGTTGATCAACAGGGGTAATCCTGTGTCGCCGCATTGGTGAATCAAATCTAGCCAGGGCAATTCATAAGATGAGATCGTCAAAAAATCGGCGTGGATTTGCATTTCTGAAACCGTGTTCAAATCGCACGGTGTGAGGCCAAACTTTAGGCCGTGTTCGTGGGCACAGGCGCTGAGCTGCGGCACCAAATGGCTAGGCAACTCCCAGCGCCGACGCAAACGATGATCAGGCGAAGCCTTGAGAATCTGGGGAGCGTAAAGTTGTTCGATGCGGAAGAGTTGAAAATTGACAGCCGCGCACCCGATGCGCGCGGCCGTCTTGATCAATTGCCGACAACGTTCAAAGTCGGAATTGTGATTGCTCGCTATTTCGGCGATGTAGTCGATCACGACAAACTAGCGCCGCCCAGACAACAGACGCAGGATGTAGAAGAACATCATGGCCACCGAAGCAAACAGCTCCAGGGCTGCGCCGACGTAGCGGTCATTGGGCCAATAGCGAATGATTTTGGACGTGTCGAAAAGAATAGCCCCGCCGGTGAACGCAATCATCGCCAGAGAGAACCAAGTGCCCATATTCCAGCCAAAAATCACGCTGCCGACAATGGCCACCAAGGCCATGATGCCACCCCAGCGCAACATTCCACCCAAGAACGAGAAGTCCTTACGCGTTTGGAAGACGATGAGTGTGAGGCCGGTAAAGGCGATCGCCGTCAAAATTGCGGCGCTGCCAATCACACCGCCGCCGGCGTAATATTCAGCGTAGGCAATCATCGGGGCAAAGATGAGACCAATGCCTACGACATAGAGGCCCAGCCCTAAGTATTGCGCACCACGTGATTCAGCGCGTGACGCCAAACTGCGGGCTAGCCAACTGATCATCATGAAGCCGCCCAGAATCAGCAGCCAGCTCACGTTCGCCATTTTTTGGATGATGGTTTGAGCGAGGCCTGATTTGAACAAATAGACTTCGAACAGCGTGAACGCCGCAATAGCCGCCAAAAGGTGGCCATAAACGCGCACTATGAATTGGCCACGTTCTTCGGCGCTCGAGGCAACACCAGCTTCTCGCATTTCTTCCATCGTCGCGGCTTTGGCCTTCACCTCGGGACGGCGTGGGTCGTTAGGATTATTCATTAGGCATCCTTTGCTGTTTCAAGCGCTGCTTGGGCAGCGACCTTACTGCGGCGATAACGCGACCCTATAAATTGACCACCAAAATAGCAGAGGATCATTGGGGGGTAGGTGTACCAAGCATTGCCAACTTCTGTATTGCGCCGCATCAAGACCACCAGCGGTACCGCCCCATGGACAGCGATAAACCAAAACGGAGAGAACTTCTTAACGCCTTCGCGCCAATACCCGAACGGGATATTGATCACCAAAGTTGTCAAGGCAACGAGTATAAGATGAATTACCAAAGTCGAGTCTCCTCATCACGCACACTATTGTGGCGGAAAGTTAGCCATGATGTCGCTGATCACGCTGTTGATGCGTTCTTGCATCTCTTGTGGTGAGCGCTGCCCGCCATCGACGGTACCGGTAGCTGAACCACGCCAAACCAGGGTTTTGGTTTCTGCGTCAATGATATCCAAAACCAAGGTTCCTTGGGTGTATTGGTACACGTCAACTTGGCGGCCTCCGTAACCATAATAGTAATTGGAGTAACTGTAGCCCCAGTCGGTGACCTGAACTTTATCTTCGGTGCCAAGGTGATATTTGACCAACAATTGGGGGCTTTCACTGGCTGTGAAATTGCGCGCGGTCATTTCGTAGGCAACAGCTTCGTGAATGCGCTTGTCGAGCAAGCCGCCGCTCAATTGATTTTGGGCCGGGTTGGCATCGGTAGCTTCAGACGAAGTTAACCAAGCATAGGTGGTGTAGTCGTCAAAGATCACATTCTTGTCATAATCGTAGTTGACTGAAATCGTCGAGCAACCGCTAAGGGCGAATAACAGCGCGAGCAAAAGACCACTCGCAAATATTTTTGTGAAACGTGAAAGGGCCATGAGTGATAACCTCTATTGCGTGTGAAAGGGACGACCGTTAAGCGTGATGATAAATTAAGCGATGAGAGGCGCTGTGGCTACTTCATTTCTACAAATCGCCTTCGACCCGGCCAAATGGTAGGTTGAAGCCAATAAGAGCTTTGAGGCGACGGTAGTCGTATTCGACTGCACTAAATGCGTCGCTCAGTTGCCCCGTGTCCTTCAGAAGGTCTATAGCTATGGGCTCTGATACTCCGCCACCCCAGCTGTATTGCAGTCCGAGGGTGAATTCGATCTTAAAGAAGTCAAAAGAGGCTCCGGCCGAAATATGCTTCAAATCCCAATTGGTGATGCTCAACTCGGTTGAGTTGCCTTTAGGTGCTGAAGTATAATCGGTGCGGTAGGACCCATAGAGGGAAGTTTTCTTCGTGAGCGTGTGTTCAAGACCCAACCCGTAGTTGAACACACTTTGGGCAGCATTTGAGAGTCGGTAATCTACGATTAGCTGAGGTGCGGATTGAACGGCATAGGATTCGGGAGTGATGATGTCATAGTTGGGAACATGGGCAAACCACTCGCCCGAAAAGTACAGCCTCGATTCGCCAAAAGTGTAGGCTGTTCCAGCCGCCACTGAAAACGGTGATTTCCATTTCGAATCGAGTTCTGGCTGGTGATCTGCGCTCAGAAATGGGGGATCTTCGCCAGGGTTGTCCGGGTTATAATCTCCTGTAAGCGATACTTTTTGTTGAACTTCACCCACGCCCACGACGTGCAGGCTGGGTGTCGTTAGAGTCAGGCCTGCTGTCCAATTTTCTCCCTCAATCGCCAAACCAATTTTCATCAGCATGCGGAAATTCCAATAAGAATATTCGCTCAGCAATGAGGCGTCAGCGTGGTTCAAGTTTTCACGCAGGTTATTGGACGTCAATTGGGATCGCGACCGCCCGTCGCGG
>JBLIOK010000240.1:0-4207 GCA_047639735.1 Candidatus Krumholzibacteriia bacterium
TCGCATAGCCTTCACCACCCATCATGATGCCGAAGTGAGGCTGTCCGTTTTTGACGTGCGCGGTCGATTGGTGCGGAATTTGGTGGGGGAATCTCGGTCTGCTGGCGAATACACTGAATTGTGGGATGGCACCGACCGCAGCGGCGGCGCGGCTTCATCCGGTATGTATATAGTCCGACTGCAGGCTGGAAACGACGTGGTGACGAAAAAAGTTATCGTTGTCCAGTAGCGGAAATGCGCTCTAAGTAAGCAATTGCGGCCAATGTGAGAGAAACGAGAAATAACACTTGCCAAGTAAGTGAGCGTTCACTTACTTTATGGACATGACCAAACAAATCCGTAAATCAGGCGATGAACGCCGAATTGAAATAGCCCAAGCTATCCTGCGTATCATAGGCGAGCGCGGACTGGCGGCCTTGACGACCGCTGGCGTTGCCGAAGAGGTTGGTGTCTCTGCTGGTGCTCTCTTTCGTCACTTCGCTTCTCGTGACGAAATGGTGTCGGCCGCCGCCGAACTCGCTCTCCAGATGATCGATCAAACATTTCCCTCATCAGATCTGGCGCCATTAGATCGAGTCGTGGGCCTGGCCCGCAATCGGGCCGAACTTTTGCGCAGTGAACTGGGCATCGCTTGGTTGCTTAAATCTGACCAAGCTCATCTGGTCTTGCTGGAAGGCGCCGCCCAAAAAGTGCAAGAAATGGGCACGCGTTCAAAAAATTTCCTGCGTCAGGCAATTCTTGAGGGCCGCGAAGACGGCACCATACGCACTGATGTTCAGCCCGAAGTGATCATGGTCACCGTGATGGGCACTATCCACGCTTTGACAGGAATTTCGAAAATCCATTCATCCACTGACAGTCAATCAAAACTTGATCCTGAAATTATCTTTTCAGGTCTGAAACGCATGCTCGCCACCGCGGGCTAAAATGAAGGAGACGATCGTGAACATCACACCTGAGACAGGCATTGGACAAATCGCGGCGAGTCATCCCTTGGCAACGCGTGTTTTTTCACGGCATAAACTCGATTTTTGTTGTGGCGGTGGTCGAGCCATCGGCGACGTGTGTCTCGAAAATGGTCTTGATACCAACGCTGTGATCACCGAGATAGCAAAAGAGCTCGATAGCACGGTAGCGGAAGTGCGATGGGATGAAAAACCCGTCTTGGAATTGATCGATCACATCTCGGTCGCTTATCATGAGCCGCTGTGGGAAGAGCTGCCGCGCCTTGAAGAACTGGCGTTAAAAGTTTTAGACGCTCACGGTGAAAAAGAGCCGGAAAAATTCCAAGAAATTGCCGACCTTGTCGTGGCGATGCGGGCCGAATTGGAAGAACACATGACCAAGGAAGAGCAGATTCTTTTTCCCTTGGTGAAAGAGGGCCGTACCAATATGACTCTCGGTCCCATAGCCGTGATGATGGTTGAGCACGATGAAGCCGGAGACGTGTTGCGTCGATTACGCCAACTGACCAATGACTACGACGTGCCCGCCGAAGCTTGCAATACATGGCGCGCTTTGTGGTTCGGTCTCAACGCTTTAGAAGAAGCTCTCCATGAACATATTCATTTGGAAAACAACATCTTGTTTCCACGAGTTTTGCACTGTGACAACTCGCGCAAAGAAGCTTTTAATCTGTAACGGATACCACTAGTACGAAGGGGAATTGAAGACATGAACGAGATGATACCATTAAAACGGATTTTGGGAGCAATGAGCTTGGTCTTGTTGCTCGCAGTAGTGGCATGCTCATCATCAGAAGAGCATAGCCAGCACGCGGATGCGACAGAGATTTACACCAACGGCACCATGAAAGCCGACCTCACGGCGCCGCCAAATGTGCCTGCGCCAGTGGGAGATCGCGACGCCAAACAACTGACCGTGGATATGGAAATCCTCGAAGAGGTTGGCGAAATGACAGACGGTGTTTCATACGTCTATTGGACATTCGGCGGCAGCGTACCGGGCAGCTTTATCCGCACCCGAGTGGGCGATGAAGTTGAGTTCACACTCAAGAATCATCCCGACAACAAACTGCCTCACAACATTGATTTGCACGCTGTGACGGGACCTGGTGGAGGCGCGACTTCTTCATTCGTCGCACCTGGGCATCAGATCACGTTCTCGTTCAAAACTTTGAATCCGGGTTTGTATGTGTATCACTGCGCCACCGCGCCGGTGGGTATGCATATCGCCAACGGAATGTACGGACTCATTTTGGTTGAACCGGAAGGTGGCCTGCCGCCGGTTGATCGCGAATACTATGTGATGCAGGGTGATTTTTATACCAAGGGCAAAAACGGCGATCCAGGGTTGCAGCCTTTCGATATGAACAAAGCTGTGGCCGAAAACGCTGACTACGTTGTTTTCAACGGCAAGGTCGGCTCCATGACTGGCGACAACGCGATCACTGCTGAAGTTGGCGAAACAGTACGATTGTACGTCGGTAACGGTGGGCCTAATCTTGTTTCCTCATTCCACGTCATCGGAGAAATCTTCGACAAGGTCAATGTGGAGGGTGGATCGATGGAGAACCATAACGTTCAAACAACTCTGATTCCGGCTGGTGGCGCTGCCATCGTTGAGTTCAAGGTTGATGTGCCAGGTACGTTTATCATCGTTGATCACTCCATCTTTCGAGCCTTCAACAAGGGCGCTTTGGCGATGTTGAAAGTTACCGGTCCGGAAGACAAGCGCCTCTATTCAGGTAAAGAACAAGAGGGCATCTATTTGCCTGAAGGTGGCACGATTCAAACCATGCCAGGTGACGCTCCGGTTGCGGCCAAAGCATCTTCAGTCGAAGAACGGATTAAACTGGGTCGCCAAATTTACGCCAATACTTGTTTTGCTTGTCATCAGCCTGAAGGTCAAGGCTTGCCAAGGGCCTTCCCGCCCTTGGCGAATTCTGACTACTTGAATGCTGACGTGGACCGGGCCATCAAGACGGTTATTGAGGGAAAAACGGGCGAGATCACGGTCAATGGCGAAACTTACAATAGTGTGATGACAGCCCAAACGTTGACCGATGAAGAGATCGCTAACGTGATGACCTTTGTCTACAACAGTTGGGGCAACAACAAGACCGAAGTGACACCAGAAATGGTGGCCAAGGCGAGAAGCTCACACTGATGAAACTGACGGTATTCATGACTCTGGCCGGACTCGCGCTGTTTGCCAGCATCGCGTTCGGCCAGAGTTTCGTCGAAATGAAAACGATTTCTGGCGGGACGTTTGTCCCGCTCTATGGTTCAGATTCGACCGGTGTCACCGTCACAAGTTTTAAACTGGACGTGTACCCTGTCACCAATGCCGAATTTTTGACGTTCGTCAAAGAGAACGCGAAATGGCAACGGTCCCAAGTTTTGGGATTGTTTGCGGACGATAACTATTTGTCCCAATGGGCTGGCGATTTGCAGCTAGATCCGCAAATGAATCCCGATTCGCCGGTGACGAGTGTGTCCTGGTTCGCGGCCAAGGCCTATTGCGAATGCGAGGGCAAACGGTTGGCGACCATGGACGAATGGGAATTCGCCGCCATGTCTAGCCCAACGGCAGCCAACGCTCAAGAAGACAGCGTCTTCAATCAATGGATCATTGAAGGTTACGAAACTCCGCGCACCTCGATTAAAAAAATTGGACGCAACCCGCAAAATTTTTGGGGCATTCACGACTTGCACGGACTGGTCTGGGAATGGACGAGTGATTTTAACTCGGTTTTGATTTCGGGAGAGTCGCGCAAAGATGGCGATAACGACTCCAGTCTGTTCTGTGCCGGTGGCGCTGTCGGCGCTAGTGACTTGATGAACTACGCTGCCTTTATGCGCTACGCTTTCAGGGGTAGCATCAAAGCCAACTTCAGCGTTCGAACGCTGGGATTCAGGTGTGCACAAAATGTTGACGAATAAATCTGCCACCGTTCTTGCCGTCGTCTTGGGTTTGTTTTTGGTCGTCGCGGGGTGTGCCGATAAAACCGAAACGGAACAAGCTCAATACCAGTGCCCGATGAAGTGCGAAGGCGATGTCTTTGCCAGCAGTCCGGGTTCGTGTCCCGTCTGCAAAATGAATTTGGAGAAAGTAGCGCCCGCTGACGCTGGACCAGAGTTGGCGAGCGGCGAGATCACCGAGGCTTCCATCTTTAATCTCACTTCACAATGGCACACCCAAAACAATGACGTGATCGAACTCAAGGATTTGCGCGGTGAAGTTT
>JBLIOK010000241.1:0-4203 GCA_047639735.1 Candidatus Krumholzibacteriia bacterium
TGTGGTGCATGAAGACCCCAACCCAATCTTCACCGAGGGCATGCCCTTCCCCACCAATGGCCTCGAAGGCTTGGCCGAAGATGGCGATCCATCTGGCCTGGGTGCTGCACTGGCTGTCCTCACCGGACTTGTCTCCCCACTAGCGCCCGGTGCGTACGCCGTGCACAGCAATGGAATGCCTATCTTCACCTCCGGCATGGCGGATGGTGGATACGGCTTGGAAGGTCTGGCCGAAGACGGCAGTGCAGGTCCCCTTAGCACTTGGCTAGAAACAGCAACCGGTGTCAGTGGCTCTGGTGTCTTCTCGACGCCAGTCGGTTCAGGCGGGCCGGGACCGTTGTTGCCGGGCAACAGCTATTCGTTCACGTTCGAAGCTGAAGAAGGCGACCGCCTTTCCTTCGCCACGATGCTCATCCAATCCAACGACCTGTTCTTTGGCTTTGGCGAAGCCGGCCTGGCGCTGTTCGATAACGCAGGCGCACCCGTTACTGGCGACATGACGTCGGCTGTGATGGTGTGGGATGCTGGAACAGAAATGAATCAATGGCCTGGTGCTGGCACCAACCAACCGTTCCGTCAAGCAGGAGCCAACACTGGCCCAGCCGATGCGGACGACACGGTGCGGGTTGTTGATGATGGATACGCCTACCCTGCCACCAATAGCTTGGTGCGGGTGTCGGTTTCCGTGAACAACTAGTTTGTTTTTAAGACACAAAAAGAGCCCCCAATTTGGGGGGCTCTTCTCGCGTTTGGCAAACAGCAACTAGCCTACATCAGACCCACAAGCGGAACATTTTGTGGCTTTGATGGGAATAGCCGTAAGGCACAAAGAGCAGTCCTTCGTCGTCGGAGCCGCCGCAGGTGCCGGCGCCTCTTCCCGTTTCATTTTGTTGAAGCTGCGAATCAACATGAATATCGCGAAGGCGATAATAAGAAAACTGATCACCGTATTAATGAAAGTGCCGTAATTCAGGGTCACCGCGCCAGCGGCCTGGGCATCAACCAGCGTCGCGTAAGGTCCGGCAACTTCGGCGCCTTGCTGCAAAATGACAAACAGGTTAGTGAAGTCCACACCACCGAGCAGCATGCCAATCGGAGGCATGATCACATCAGCCACTAAAGACTTGATAATTGTGCCGAAGGCGGCACCGATAACGATTCCGGTCGCCATGTCCAACATGTTGCCTTTGACGGCAAACTCTTTGAATTCTTTCAGCATTTTTCTACTCCCCAATTCTAAGCGATTTCCAATTGGCAATAATTGAGACTAGTGAGAGCAAAGTTTCTTGTCTAGCTTTATTTACAACGGAAGTTTAGGGCCGTGATACGGTTGACAATCAAACCCACAAGCCGTTAGTCTCGCTGATACCTCGGCTCTTTAGCGTGAATTCAGTTTAAGGACTAAACATTTGAATCCGCCGGACCGACCAAATAACGACCAAACACCCGGCAACGAAGAAACCGCTGACCTGACGGCCGCCAGCCGCGAAGCGCAGTTTCCGCACACGGCCATTCCGGGCTACACCATCAAGCGGGTCATCGCATCTGGCGGCATGGGCACCGTCTACGAAGCGAACCAAGAGAACCCCCGCCGACCTGTGGCCATCAAAGTCGTTAAAAAGGGCATGGCGACCAGTGCAGCCAAAGCACGATTCGAACGTGAAACTCGGGCACTCGCTCGGCTACGGCACCCTGGAATCGCTCAAATATACGAAGCCGGCATCTATACTGATGATGGCGCTATCCTGCCCTTTTTTGCTCTCGAATACATTCCCAATGCCAGCACGCTGGTTGAATTTGCGGCAACGCGTAAACTCAAGGTGAAGCAAAAACTCGAACTCTTTTTGCAAGTTTGTAGTGCCGTTCATTTTGGGCACCAACGTGGCATCATCCACCGGGACCTAAAGCCGGGCAACATTCTGGTGGATTCCGATGGCCGTGTGCGCATCATTGATTTTGGTGTCGCGCGCGCGATAGATTCGGATCAGGAACAAGACGACAACCAAACGCGCGTTGGGCAGTTTGTGGGAACCGCAGCCTATATGAGCCCCGAACAATTTGATGCGGATCCCAACGACCTCGATACTCGCAGCGATGTTTACACACTGGGCGTGGTCCTCTTCGAGTTGCTAACGGGCGAACTCCCACACGATGTAAAAAAATCATCCATCTTTGAAGTGGCCCAGACGGTGCGAGAAACGCCTCCGCGAACGGTCCGAAAATTGGTGCCAAAAATTGACGCCGAACTCGATTTGATCGTTACTAAGTCATTGAATAAGTTGCGCGAAAACCGCTACCAATCCGCCTTTGGCTTAGCAGAAGACATCCGGCGCCATATTAGTGGCGAGGCGATCTCGGCCAGGGCTCCCAGTCTGGCCTATCAAGTCAGAGTGATGGCGCGGCGCAACCGGGCCGTAACTGGCCTGGCTGTAACCACGGTAGCTATCCTTGTCATCGGCATTATTGCTACGACGGGTTTGTATTTTGATGTGCGAGACGAACGGGCCAAATCGGAAGAAGCCGCGCAACAGACCATCGCGGCCAACGAATTTTTGATTGGTGCGCTTTCGTCCGTTGTGCCTCAGGGTTATGGAGATATCGCGACCATCGGTGACCTGTGTGATCGGGTTGTTGCCGACGTGGACGGCGCTTTGCTCGGCAGTCCGACAACAGAGGCCGACGTGCGCCTCAAGGTCGGTCAAATATACCGCCGGCTACAAGACCTCGATGAAGCAGAAAAGCAGCTCAAACTGGCCTACGAGTTGAGGCAGGAAGCTCTTGGCCCAACTCATGAACACACTTTGGAAGCGCTGCACGAGTTGCTTGAATATTACTGTATTTTTGAAGGTTCTAAAAAGTGTGTCGAAACTTCGGAAAAATTTTACGCTCTGACCTTGGCTCTTGACGGCCAAATTAGCGAGCACACAGAATCCGCGCGAGACGAGCTCGTATACGCTTATCTGGTGAGCGGACTCTACGCCAAAGGAATTGAATACTCTCGGCTGAATCAGAGATTGACCATTGAACAGTACGGCGTGGACTCGTACGAGGCCATCGAATGCGAAACGGGTCTCGCGGTCATGTTGGCTCTCAATGGCACTTTAGACGAGGCTCTTGTTTTGGGGAAATCAGCCTATGAAAAGATTGTCGAAAAAGGCGCTGGTGATCTTATTGACCTCAACGACGTGCGAAATGATTACGCGGCCGTCCTAGTAACCGCCGGCGACTTGGCTTCTGCCAAAGAGCTTTATAGGCATCAACCGGCACCTGGGTTTGTTGATGTGGAAACTGAATATCAAGGGCAGCTCTACGACCTGAACAAAGAAATCAAAATCGTAGTGATGTTCGAAACCTGGTGCCCATTCTCTCGGCGTCTCATGCCCAAAGCTGAGCAGCTGAACCGAGAATATGCGGCCCACGGCATCGATTTCATGGGGTTGACCCGGGTGAACCGCAGCTCAAGCGACGCGCTAGTTGCTCAATTTATTGATGACAATCAATTAACCATGCCTATTCTGCGAGAAAGCGGGCGCACTTGGAATTATTTTGAAGCCACCGGCACACCGTTCACCGTGATACTTCATGAAGGCGAAGTTGTCCTGAAAACTTCGGGCGACGGCCTGATCACACCCGCCCTCATGGAGGGCCTTCTGGCCGCGCACTGAATCAAACGTCCAGCGAAGAAATCATCTCCCCAGGATGATCGGGGTCGCCCCAATAGGCGACTTCCGGCGCGATCACTTTCGGGGTGAACACCGCAATCAATATCAAAGACAAATAAATCACGCCCACCAGAGAATCAGTCACCCACTCGGGAAAGGCATTGATTCCGGTGTGAGCACGCTCGGTCAATGGCGAAAAGCGATTGGTCAACCAAGCACCCAACAGAAAAATGAATATATACCTGAAGTTGCGCATCAAGCGGGCTCGAAAGGCCTGTATTTGAGTCAGATGAAATCGCGGACACAGCAGGTCATCGGCCACATGAGATCCCCACAAATCTTGCGGGCTAACTTGGTCACGGCGTAAAATTCCACCGTAAAAATTTTCTTCGATCATGCGAACTCGGCCGCGCCAAACGTCGAAAAACCGGAAACGCCGGGCCTCGATAGTCACAAAAACAATGTTGGCTAACATGCCCAACAAAAGTGATTCAGTCGCATAGGCTGGGTTGCTAAGACTCGTCGTCAAAATTGCCAAAGT
>JBLIOK010000242.1:0-4111 GCA_047639735.1 Candidatus Krumholzibacteriia bacterium
ACGGCATTGGTCACGGCCATGCCCATTTCCAAGAGGTGCTGAGCGTGCCCTGGTTGGCTTGGGGAGCTGGCGTGCCGGTCGGTCAAAAGTTTAAGCAGCCCGTTTCGTTGCTTGATTTGGCGCCTACGCTGCTTGATTGGCTAGGGCTGCCTGCGATGCCAGCCTGGCCTGACGTGCCCGAAGAGTGGCAAATGCTATTGGGGGGAGTATCTCAAGGTGTGCGAGGCAATGAAAGCAACGGGTCGCGCATTATACTCAGCGAAGCCATCGCTTTCGGACCTGATTTGGTTTCACTGCGTCGCGAAAACTACAAATTGATCGCCCATCGCGATGGGCGAGTGCTCGCTCTCTTCGACCTCAATCAGGATCCCAGAGAATTGAAGGACGTCAGCCAAGAGTACCCTGAATTGGTAGCAGAATTAACGGGATTTTTAGCCCGTTGGCGAGATTGCGGATTTGGCGCAACCGGCCGTCAAGACGCCAACTGGAACGACATGGATGACACAGTCCGGCAGCGCCTCAAAGACCTAGGGTATTCGGAATAGCTGTCAGTCAGCCACTTCAATAGCCAGATCGACCACTTTTTTCGCTAACGCAGCAAACGAAGCTTGAGCGGCGCTACCATCAACAAGGGCAGCCGGTTCCCCAGCATCGCCACCTTTTCTAATAGAAGGATCGATGGGGATTTCGGCCAGCAGCGGCAATTTGTAAGCCTTGGCCACCTCAGCCCCGCCTCCGTGCCCAAAGATGTCGTATTTCTTGCCATTATCGGGGCAAACGAAATAACTCATGTTCTCAACCACACCCAAAACAGGCACTTTGGTTTCATTGAACATATTGATGCCCCGGCGCACATCGGCCAGGGCCACTTCTTGTGGCGTGGTGACCATAACCACCCCCGAAAGCGGCACTTGTTGGATCAAGGTCAACTGAGCATCGCCCGTTCCGGGCGGCATATCGACCACCAAAAAATCCAAATCCTTCCACATCACATCTTTTAAAAACTGCTTGAGAGCCGAAAACACCAAAGGACCGCGCCAGATCACGGGCTGGTCCGGGGGCATCAACAAGCCCATGCTGATCACTTGAAGGCCACGGCAAAGCACGGGATGGATCTTCTTATCCTCAGAGACTTGAGGTTGCTCATTCAAGCCCAACATCGTCGGCACCGAAGGGCCATAGACGTCGGCATCCATCAAGCCCACTTTCAGTCCTTGGGCAGACAAAGCCAAGGCCAGGTTGACGGCTACTGAAGACTTGCCCACGCCGCCCTTTGCGCTCGCCACCGCGATAATTTTTTTAACACCCGGCAGTTTTGCTCGGTCGGCAAAGGGGTCGGTCGATTGGCCGTGTGGCCCTTTAGGCGCCGCCTTCGGCGCGCTGCGATCGTCGACCGGAACTTTAACTGTCATCACGCCGGGGAGTTTCGAAACAACTTCCATAACACCAGAGCGAACTTTGACGATCGTATCTTCTTTTTCAGAAGTCCGGACAACCGAAACAACCACTTCGCCACCAGTAACCTTGATTTCACCAATCAGGCCCACTTTCACGACATCAACCTTGGTGCCGGGGACCATCACTTGTTTCAGGGCATCCATAACAGTTTCGGGATTCAGATTTGCGCTCACTTTTTTACACTCCTCACCAGATCCCGAGTTTCCACTCGAAGGATCAGGCGCAGGCTAGGATTTGAGAGTTTTGAGGACCAAGCTCAGAATATGATCATGGTCGAATGCTAAGTCGGGCAATCGTTTAACGGAAAACCAAGCCGCTTCAACAGCGTCATCGGCGCCCTTCACTGGAGGTGGCTCACCCAAAAGGACGCCAACGTAAACGACCGAAACCGTGTGCCCACGTGGGTCCCGGTCCGGCGCCCCAAAGGTGCGGAATTGCTGCCAAGGCACCCCCGATAATCCTGTTTCTTCGGCGACTTCACGCACCACAGCCGTGTCGAGATCTTCGCCGTAATCAACAAATCCGCCAGGTAATGCATACCTATCCAGAAAGGGCGGACTGCCGCGTTTGATCAACAATACCGAAAGATCATCTTGACCCAACGCTGCCGGGCGGCGCACTAACACCACCCCGTCAACGGTCAGACTGGGGCTGCGGTATTCAGTCAAACAGCCTACTCTTCGGAGTATGATGCCACAGCTTCATCAACCGTGGCATAGGTATCAAAGACCAATTTGAGCTGGGTCACATTCAAAATATTGTCAATTCGGTCACTGACCCGACAAATTTTCAATCGGCCACCATTCTTCTTGATGGTATGAAACCCAGAGACCAAAATGCCTAATCCGGTCGAATTCACCCAACTGACCCCACCAAGGTCCAACAACACATCAACATGACCTTCGGCAATCAAGGTTTTCACTTCGTTCATGAATTTCTCATGATCTGGTCCACCCATGATTTTTCCTGACAGATTCAGGACAACAATATCACCGTTGGTGCTTTGTTTGATTTTCAATTTGCTCTCTCCATGCTCGTTCAATAGAAAGTGAAAAATGCCACTCACCTGTACAATGATAGAACGCGGCACGGCGGTTTCCAACCCAGATTAATTTAGCAGTCAATTCGGCGCAACCATACCCTTCGTTTTATTGTTGTCGATTTCCGCAAAACGAACTATTTTCTAATGCCAATCGTGCGCAATAGGGTAGCTTGTATTTTCATTCTGAACCAAATCGACAAATTTGGTCTATGCCTACGTATCTCTGTATATCTCTGAAAGAGACGATAACCATGGGTTTGCTGGACAAAGTGTCAAAATTCACCGCCGCCAAAGAGTTGATGGCCGTGGACTTGTACAATTATTTCCGAGTCATAGAATCGGCCCAGGAAAATACAGTCAAATTTCAGGGTCGCGAAATCATCATGCTTGGTAGCAACAACTACCTTGGTTTGACCAACCACCCCCGCGTCAAGGAAGCCGCCCAAGACGCCATCGCCAAGTACGGAACGGGCACCGCCGGTTCACGATTTCTGAACGGCACGTTGGACATCCACGTCGAACTCGAAGAAAAACTCGCCGCGCTGGTGGGCAAAGAGAAGGCACTGGTTTTCAGCACTGGCTTTATGGTCAACCAAGGCGTGCTCAGCTCTCTGGTGCAGCGAAAAGAAACAATCATCGTCGACCGCACCGACCACGCATCTATCCTTGATGGTGCTCGTCTCAGCTACGGCGACGTCCGCAAGTACAAGCACAACGATATGGAGAACCTCGAACTGGTTCTCAAGTCTGAAAAAGACACCAATAAGCTGGTCGTCGTTGATGGTGTATTTTCTATGGAAGGCGACATCGCTAATCTGCCGGAAATCACGAAGCTCTGTAAAAAATACGACGCTGTTCTCATGGTTGACGATGCTCACGGCGTCGGCGTGCTCGGCGAAAGCGGCCGCGGCACTTGCAATCATTTCGGTTTGACCGATGAAGCAGATTTGATCATGAGCACATTCAGCAAATCCCTCGCTTCGGTGGGCGGATTTGTCGCCGGCGATGCCGATACCATTCACTACATCCAACACGCCGCACGGGCACTGATGTTTTCGGCCAGCATGCCTCCCGCATCGGTGGCTTCGGTTTCAGCAGCAGTCGATGTCATGCTCGAAGAGACTTGGCGTCACGAAGCTCTCTGGCGCAACAACGACATCATGCGCAAACGCCTAAAAGATGCCGGCTTTGATACCGGTCCGTCCGAAACACCCATCATCCCCGCAGTGGTCGGTGAAAACATGGTGGCGTTCAAGATGTGTAAGCGTTTGGCTGAAGAAGGCGTCTTTGTCAACTCGGTGATCAGCCCAGCCGTCGAAGAGGGTAACGCACTGATCAGATTGAGCTTAATGGCAACGCACACCGAAGACCAAATCCATCAAGCCATGGACATCATGGTCAAGGTAGCCCGAGAACTGGACGTCATTCCTTCGGCGTAGCCAACATTTTACTGCCCTTGTATCAGGCCCGAGGAGAACCATGGCGCTCGAAATAGTTACCGTGGGCGCCGACAAAAAAGCCCTGCAATCATTCTTGAATGTGCCCTACCGCATTTACGACGAAGACCCCAATTACGTCTTCCCACTTATGTCCGAGATACAGCATTTCCAC